>CBIHPU010000047.1:0-11975 GCA_966211935.1 uncultured bacterium
TCCACGCCGTGGCTTCGTATGGAACACCAATGAAACACCAGGTCTGAGTCAGAGATCTAACCTTGATGTATCCGCGGGTATCTTAGGATACAGTAAACGTTATTTCTTCGGTGTTGCAGTTCATCACCTTACACAACCTGACGAAGGACTTCTCGGCTCGAGCCCGCTTCCAATGAAAATTACTGCGCATGCCGGAGCTATGATTCCAATACAGAAAGGAAATGAATCATTCATCTCTCCAAACATCCTTTTCCAGAAACAGCAGGATTTTCAGCAACTGAATCTTGGTTTATATGTAGTAAGAGGCCCGATAGTTGGTGGATTGTGGTACCGTAACCAGGACGCTTTTATACTTTTGATAGGATTTCAGAAAGAGCAGATCAAGATGGGTTACAGCTACGACGTAACAGTTTCACGTCTTGGTAACGCGACAGCTGGTTCTCACGAGATTTCCTTCCAGCTTCAGTTCCACTGTAAGCCAAAACACAAAAAATTCAGGACAGTAAGTTGTCCTTCTTTCTAAAGAAAAACTCATTTTTTTTAAAATGCCTCCGGAAACGGGGGCTTTTTTATTTTGCTTTTCGGTGTAAAAGACTGAAAAGCAAACTAATAACAGAAAATAAATAAAGCCAAACTGATTTTGCTAAAAGCAAGAAATTCAAGTGAGTATAGTGAATAACTTTCCAAAATACCATTATATTTGTACTCAATTGTAACCTTTTATAGCCACTTGCGTTATAAAGCTATATTGTTTGGTTAATAACTTGTTAATATGAAGACATCCATTAAAATCATGGCGTTGGCGGTAACTGCGGCCGCAATGGTTGCCAGCTGTGCTAAAGAAAGATCTCCAGTAACCGGATGGGCGTATAACGAACCCGATAACGGAGGTTTTGAAAAAGTACCTTATGAGGAACAAGAGACCGGACCAGGTCTTGTACTTATTGAGGGTGGTACCTTTACAATGGGCCGTATTGAAGATGACGTTCAGAAAGACTGGAACAACGTTCCGCGTCGTGTAACTGTTTCGTCTTTTTATATGGATGAAACTGAAGTAAGCAACTTCGCATATCTAGAATATTTATATTGGACAAACCGGGTTTTTGGTCCTACTTATCCTGAAGTTTACGTAAAAGCTTTACCTGATACATTGGTATGGCGCGAAAAACTTGCATACAACGAACCTTATGTTGAATACTACCTGCGTCACCCCGCATATAGAGACTATCCTGTAGTTGGTGTAAGCTGGCTTCAGGCAAATGATTTCTGTACTTGGCGTACGGATCGTGTAAACGAATTTATCCTCATCCGTGAAGGTCTTTTGGATCACGTTCCAACTGCATCTGACCAGGATTATTTTTCAACTGAAGCTTATCTTGCCGGCAGATGGCAAGGGCAGTTGAAGCAAAAACTTCCTTCATTTGATGATCAGAATCCTGAAAGAGATGTGCGTATGGAAGATGGTATCTTTCTTCCGAAGTACAGACTCCCGACAGAAGCTGAGTGGGAATATGCCGCTTACGGTCTGATCGGAAACACTATTGGTGAGCGTATCACAGATCGCAGAATTTATCCCTGGAATGGTCATGGTACACGTAACCCTGATGAAAAATATATTGGTCAGATGATGGCTAACTTTGTCAGAGGTGGCGGTGACTATATGGGTACTGCTGGTTGGCTGAATGACAACGCGGACGTAACAGCGCCTGTTTATTCTTACTGGCCTAATGATTACGGTTTATATAACATGGCAGGTAACGTTTCTGAGTGGGTGTTGGATGTGTACCGTCCAATGACGGCATCAGATGCGGATGAGTTCCGTCCTTTCCGTGGAAACATTTTCCAGACTCAAATGCGTGATTCTGCAACCGGCGAAATATTAGCCAATGACATTGGCCCTCAATACGCAAAGTTCACACACAAAGTAGTAGTGCCCGGACAGCGTGGAATGGGTAACGATGTGGTTATTCAGGAAGTGGTTGACAGTGATCTGGTAAATATTCCGGGGCGCGTAATGTGGAGGGATGTTGGAATTCAGTATCCTCAGGATAACCTTGATGAACGCAGAAATTACAAAGCGGCAGATTATATTAACTTTTCTGATGGTGACCCTAACTCTTCAATTTACTTTAACGAGGGTCAGGGTGCTTATGCCAGCCGCGGTGATAAAATGATGTATGAATATGGAGTCACTTCAATGTTGACAGACAAAGTTCACGTCTTCAAAGGAGGTTCCTGGAGAGACCGAGCTTATTATATGAACCCGGGCACACGCCGTTACCTTGATCAGCGACAATCGCTTGCATGGTTAGGCTTCCGCTGTGCAATGACGAGAGTGGGTAGTCCGCAGGGATTAGGAAATTAATTACTGTTTAAAACTTTAAGATAGCCCTGGAAATACTTTTCCAGGGCTTTTTATTTTTATATCATGGCAATCAAGGAATCTACTATAGAAGAAATTTATTCTGCTTTTAATAATGCGGGAAGACAGGTTTGTACAGATACACGCAACATTGCACCCGGGTCAGTATTTTTCGCGTTGAAGGGCGAAAATTTTGATGGTAATCTTTACGCTGAAAAAGCAATTGAGGCCGGTTGCGCTTTTGCTGTAGTGAGTGATGCCGCCAGTGTTAAAAATGAAAAGTACTTCTTAGTGAAGGATACTTTAAAAGCTTTGCAGGATCTAGGTCACCATCACAGGATGCAATTCGAAATTCCGGTTATCGCTATTACAGGCAGCAACGGAAAAACAACGACAAAAGAACTGATGCATGCGGTGCTATCTAAAAAATACATTACCCTTTCCACAATAGGAAATCTAAACAATCATATCGGCGTCCCGTTAACGCTTTTGAGACTGGATGAGAAACATGAAATGGCTATAATAGAAATGGGTGCTAATCACCAGGGGGAGATTAAACTTCTTTGTGAAATTGCAGCGCCCGGCTTTGGTGTAATTACCAATATAGGGAAAGCCCACCTGGAAGGATTTGGTGGCGAAGAAGGGATTAAGAAAGGAAAAGGAGAATTATACAATTACCTGAAAGATAATGGTGGGAAAATTTTCGTTCATGGTGATGACGTTGTTCTGATGGAAATGGCCGGCGCCGCTGATAAAGTAACTTACGGCAGTACCAAATTATTTGATGTTGTTGGGAACTTATCTGGTTCGGAGGGAATGGTTGAGTTTAAATGGAAAACGCGTTACACTGCATCCGCAATTGCAGACGCACCAATAATAAAAACAAACCTTGTTGGCAAATACAATTACGTTAATCTTTTATGTGCAGCCTGTGTCGGAAATTATTTTCATGTTGAGGAAAAAGAAATTAACGAAGCGCTTTCTTCTTATATCCCCAGCAACAATCGCTCGCAGCTTTTTGATTCAGGAAAGAACAAATTAATTCTTGACATGTATAATGCCAACCCGAGCAGTATGATGGCGGCGATTGATAACTTCAGTCAAATGAAAGCAGTGGGGAAAATTGTAATTCTCGGAGATATGCTGGAGCTTGGCACCGAAAGTAAAGACGAACACGAAAATATCGTTAAAATGATCCGTGAAAAGAAATTTGAGAAATGTTACCTGGTGGGGCCATCTTTCAAACAATTCGAAGGAATTTCAGATTGCAAACATTTTACTAACTCAGACGAGGCGATAATCTTTTTCAGCTCCGCAAACCTTCGGGGAAAAACAATTCTCCTTAAAGGTTCGCGGGGAATTAAACTGGAACAATTAGTGCCGACTCTTTGAATTCTGTATTTTTAATAAACGATCATCTCAAAAGGAAGTCGTGCCTGAACACCTTTTACATTCAGCAGGTATTGATACTGTTTTACATAAGCAGCTTTTGCACCCAGCCTGTCAGAAATAATTCTGGCTTCAAGATCTTCTTCTGTTTTATTAAATAATTCTTCCAGTGGGTTTTTCGCTTTAGGCAAAGCAACCAGGGAATATTCGTCTTCTTTCAGATTGGCTTTTGTTGCGGCATAACGAATAGCGTTTTCCAATCCACCCAATTCATCAACCAGCTTTATCTTTACAGCATCGGTTCCACTCCAGACTCTTCCCTGCCCTATTGAATCCACTTCAGCTGTTGTAATGCCCCTTCCTTCAGAAACGCGTTTAATAAATACGCCATACACTTCCTCAACGCCTTGCTGAATGAACTCAGATTCGTGCGCATCGGCATTTCTGAATAAAGTTCCCAGATCAGAATGTTTGTTTGTGTTCACCGTATCAATATAAATTCCGAGTTTTTCTCTGAAAAGTTTTTGAGCGTTCGGCAGAAGACCGAATACGCCAATGGAACCTGTGATTGTATTTGGCTGAGCAAAAATGCGATCTGCGGCGCATGAAATATAATAGCCGCCCGACGCTGCAACATCTCCCATTGATACAATAAACGGTTTTACTTTTTTTGCCAACGTAACTTCTCTCCACATTACATCACTTGCAAGCGCGCTTCCTCCGGGTGAATTAACACGTAAAACAATAGCCTTTATTGAAGAATCCATTCTCGCCTCACGAATAGCCTTCGCTATTCTGTCTGAACCAATCTTCTCATCATTGCCTTCACCGCTTTCAATTTCTCCTATTGCATAGATCACCGCGATTTTCCCCTGCCGTTTAATTCCTTACAGAACTTTCCTTCTCGATTTTTTGTACTGCGACATTTTTACGTATGGAATTTTATCTTTTTCTTTCAGCTTCAATTTCTCCTTCAGGAAAGACTGAACCTCATCCTCATACTTTAAGCCATCAACCAGTTTCTTGGTTACAGCATCCTGCGCATTGCGAATAGAGAGGCCGTCAGCCATTGCGTTCAGCTCTTGTTCGCCTACTCCTCTCTCTTTACTTACACCGCTAATCACAGTCTGCCAGATTGAATTCATAAATGCTTCAGTTTGCAAACGGTTGTTTTCGCTCATCTTGTCAAGAAAAAAAGGTTCTACCGCACTTTTGTATTTTCCATGACGGAACACCTGCACCTCAACATTAAGATTCTCAAGTGCTTTTTTGAAAAACATAATCTGCGCGCTCAGACCTTTCCATTCAAATGAGCCTTGTGGATTTAAGAATACGTGATTTGCAACGCTTGCCAGGTAATAGGATTTCTGCCCGTATGACTCAGAGTAAGCAACCACAAACTTTCCGCTTTTCTTGAATTTAAGAAGTGCGTTGCGTATTTCTTCCAAAGTTCCAAAACCTGCTTCAGCATCTCCTGTCTTTAGATAAATTCCCTTGATGGCTGAATCTTTTTCCGCTTTATTCAGGTTACGAAGGATCACATCCAGATTTTGTTTTTTGTTATTATCAAAATCGAAATCACTGAATGGATTATTCGTTTCTCGTTCTTCAATCTTATCGCGGAGATCCAACAGGAGAACCGAACCGGATTTAGCGAAGAACTCTTTTTTTTCATCGCCGCCCAACGCATTCTTTATTGCTCCGGTTATACTGAAAACAAAAATTAATCCCACCAGCACTGTAGCAATGATCACCCCGAGCAAACTGCTGAAAAAGACAGTGAAAAAGTTTTTCATAGTAAAGTTTTTTTAATCTTTGAAACAAATTTAGCGAAGCTATTGTTTCCAAAAATCCGTATTGTATGAACTGTGCTTATTTGATTTTAGGCGGTAACCTGGGTAACAGAGCGGCGCTTATAGAACAGGCTGAAAAAATGCTCTCTGAAAAAGGCGTGACCATTGTAAAGACTTCATCCTTGTTTGAAACTGCACCCTGGCAAATGGAATACGCTGGCAGTTTCCTGAATAAAGTACTTGAAGTGAATACTGATTTGAGCGCACAACAATTAATGCGTGTATGTCTTGAAATAGAAAAAAAACAGGGACGAACAAGAACAGCCAGTGGTTATGTTTCAAGAAGCATGGACATTGACATTCTTTTTTTCAATGATGAAGTGATCAAAGATGAATCGGTTGAGATTCCTCACCCGCGGCTTCACCTGCGACGATTTGTTCTTGTACCCATGAATGAATTAAACCCACACTTTGTACATCCTGCTTTGAACAAAACAATATCGCAGTTACTGAATGATTGTGAAGACACCGGCGATGTGAAGAAATTCATAGCCTGATAAATCAGTTATTCAATTCTCCAATCTACAGGAGTTTTCCCAACAGCCGCTAACAATTCGTTTGTTTTGGAAAAATGTTTACAACCAAAAAAACCTCCGCGGGCCAATGGAGATGGATGTGGGGCTGTAAGAATATGATGTTTCTCCGCATTAATAAGTGGCGCTTTATTTCGTGCATAGTTTCCCCATAACAAAAAGATCACATTGTCTTTTTCATCAGAGATTTTCTTTATCACCGCGTCGGTGAACGTTTCCCACCCAATTCGCTGATGCGAACCTGCCGAGTTTGCGCGAACAGTTAAAGTCGCATTAAGTAACAACACGCCTTGCTTTGCCCATGATTCAAGGTTTCCTGTACCAGGCAATGGAATTCCGAGATCATCACGTAATTCCTTAAAAATATTTTTTAATGAGGGCGGCTGACGAACTCCATGCGAAACTGAAAAACATAACCCGTTTGCCTGTCCCTCGCCATGATAAGGATCTTGTCCAATTATTACAACCTTGATCTCACTAAATGGAGTAAGGTTAAAAGCTGAGAAAATCTGTTCAATGCAGGGAAAAACCTTATACTCTTTATGCTCATTCTGAAGAAAAAATCTTAATTCATCAAAATATGCTTTCTGAAATTCCTCATTCAGCAACATTTTCCATTCTTCTGATATAAGAGGGGTTAACTCTTGCATATATTCAATTTGCATCAATGTTAGAAAAAAACAGGAAATAAAATTTGGACGGTATATAAAAAGAATTATTTTTGCTTTATACCACTAATCAAACAGAAAAATCAATGAAAAAGTTATTTGCCTCTGCTGCCATCGTTGCAATTTTATTCAGCGTGACTATCTCGTGTAAAGGGAGAAGAGAAACCTGCCCGGCATATGGCAGCAAGTACCAGAAACATTCTGTCAGCACACTTCGCTCAATTTAATTCCCAATTATAATTGCATTTGCAGCCGGATTGTTCTCCGGCTTTTTTTGTTTAATAGAATCAGGAATAAATAAAATCGATATTTACTTTAAGATCAGGGTGAAGACTTTTAGCCACCGGACAATTCCAGGCCGTGTTCTCAAGCAAAGTCCTGTCTTTTTCAACCAGGTTTAAAGTTTGCGGGAAAGCAACTTTAACATCAATGGCACAAACTCTGCGTGGCGATTCAGCCATATGCTTTTTCACTTCAACGGTAGTTCCATCCAGCACAATATTATGACGGTTTGCTACAATTCCCATTACCGTAAGCAAACATGCTCCAAGAGAAGTTGCCAGCAGATCTGTAGGTGAAAACGCCGCGCCTTTTCCATGATTATCAACAGGCGCATCCGTAATAATTTCATTTCCGGATCGTAAATGCGTATTCACAGTTCTCAGTTCTCCGGTATATACAACTCTTGATGTCATTTTTCCGTAAAATTAATCATAATTATTGTGCTTACTTAGGAAATAAAACACCGGTTTATTACATTTGTTTGAAACGGATCTTCAATCAGATTTCTTGAAAACAAAAGGCGTTATAACAGTTTTTTTAATTGGATTTGCGTTTGCATTTTCAGCGCAGACAGCAGCCCCTCAAACTTCGCAAGACAAAAATCTCAATGTGCTTTATCGCAACGAAGCAAGCGGATCTATTTTTCTGCATACATCAGGATTCGGTCTAAATTATCGCCGCGCGCACCACATTACAGGTACACGCAAAAAAGTTTTTGAAATTGACGCGTTGACAATGCATCATGCCAAGGAAGTTAAAATCTCCCATACAGAAAATTCGAAAGGATATTACTATGGAAAGATCAACAGCCTGATTATTTTCAGGCCGGGAGTTGGATTCCAGAACACAATCTTCCGAAGAGGAGAAAGAAAAAGCGTGGAGATCCGTTATTCAACTTTTATCGGCGCCTCACTTTGTCTTGCCAAACCGGTTTACCTTGAGATTCTGCATCATATCCAGGGATCAGATCAGCAGGTGATCTCGACTGAGAAATATGATCCGGAAGTACATAATCAGAATAATATTTACGGTCGTTCCACTTTTTTCACCGGTATCAACAGATCTACAATTTATCCAGGAGGTTATGCAAAGTTTGCTGTAAGTTGCGAATACGCCGAAAGCAAAAATGAAGTAAAGGCGCTGGAAATAGGAACCGTGCTCGATGTATATCCGAGGCCAGTTCCTGTAATGGCCATTAAAAAGAATAACTCGTTTTTTGTAACTTTGTACGCCAGTTTCGTATTCGGCAAAAAATGGTTTTAACCAGAGAGATCCGTGAGGAAGGATAAAATTCAATATGGATAACACAACAATTACTGAGGAAAAAGCTCAGGCACCTGCAAATAAGAAACCGAACTGGCTGCGTGTTAAGCTTCCAACGGGAGAAGAATACCTGAAGGTCCGTAAGATTGTTGATCACCACAAGCTTCATACAATTTGCGAGAGCGGTAATTGTCCGAATATGGGCGAATGCTGGGGAGAAGGAACTGCAACGTTCATGATCCTGGGTAATGTTTGTACGCGCTCTTGCGGATTTTGCGCGGTGGCAACCGGCAGGCCCATGTTTGTTGATTGGAATGAGCCGGTGCGTGTGGCAAATTCAGTAAAACTGATGAGTGTTAAACATTGCGTTATCACTTCCGTTGACAGGGATGATCTGAAAGACGGCGGTTCAATCATATGGGCCGAAACTATTAAAGCAATCAGAAAAATATCTCCGGAAACTAAATTTGAAACGCTTATTCCTGATTTTGCGGGAAAGTGGGAGAATTTACAGAGAATTATAGATGTCCGTCCGGACATTGTATCACACAATCTTGAAACGGTAAGAAGGTTAACGGCTAAAGTCAGAATTCAGGCCAAGTACGACAGGAGTCTTGAAGTATTGACCAGGGTGCACGCGGCGGGATTGAAAACAAAATCAGGCATTATGCTTGGGCTCGGTGAGACAACAGATGAAGTGCTTGTTGCGATGGATGATCTGCGCAGAAGCGGGGTTGATGTTTTAACGCTAGGACAGTATCTGCAACCAACTCCAAAACATTTGCCGGTTATGGAGTTCATTCATCCGGACACGTTCTTGTTCTTAAAAGAAGAAGGTCTAAAAAGAGGATTCAGATACGTTGAATCAGGCCCGCTGGTAAGATCATCTTATCATGCGGAGAAGCATGTGTTTTAATTGCCAGATGAAGCAGAATTCCTGCCATTTATTGACAATTTTCTCCCTTTTAGGAGATAATGCTTTTTGTTAAAAAAATAAAAAAATAAATTAGCGATATTTGTTACCTTAAACGGCGAAAAAAAGTTACTTTTATCAACCTTTTTTAATTTGTATACGGAATGAGAACTGCATCTTTACTTAAACCTTTAGCTATCTGCCTTAGTGGTGTTATGGTAGCCGGATTGGCCTTTATTACTCCCGTAAAAAAGTACGTTCCGCGTAGCGCAAACCATAATGAAAATACTGGCTTTGCAGGAGCTGCTGACTACTACAACTGGCTGAAAAGAGACCCTTCAACAGGTAAACTTAACCTGGCTGCAATGTCTGAATTTCAGTACGACATGTACAATCGCTTTAATGGTACAGGCAAAATAGCTTCAACTCCAGCAATAGATCTTGATTGGCAGGAAATGGGTCCTGATAATATCGGAGGCCGCTGCCGTGCAATAGTTGTTGACAGAAATAATCCAAATCGTTTATTTGCCGGAGGTGTTTCTGCCGGTGTTTTCATGTCAACCAATGGTGGTACAAACTGGACGCCAATTAACGATCAAATGGCTACTTTGGTTATTAGCTGCATGACGCAGGATGGCGATGGTAACATTTACATCGGTACCGGTGAAGGTATGGCTCGTGGCGGAAATGGCGACGGAAATTCAGCCTTTATTGGCGGTGGTCTTTATGTTATGACATATGACCCAACCACAGATACATACGCAGCTCCGGTTGCATTATCAAGCACAGCACCAACTCCAAATTCAACTGCAGGAAACTGGATTTATGTAAACAGAATTGCAACCAGCCCGGTAAAACACAACGGCTTCTATTACATTTATGCAGCAACAAACCTTGGCCTTTATGTGTCAGCCGACAACGGTACCACCTGGACCTCGGCGCTACCTGTTGTAAACAAATTCACAATGGACGTGGATGTTTGTAACGACGGAACAGTGTATGCAACTGCTGGTCCGGGAGTTTATTCAGGAACCAACAAAGTTTACAGATCTCTTGCAGCAGATTTCGGCCAGGCTGGAACTTTCACTGATATAACGCCTCCCAGCGCAAGTCCAACAACGTGGGCAAATATGGGCCGTATTGAGATCGCTGCAGCAAGATCAAATTCTAACGTAGTTTACATTTCAATAGCAAAACCTTTAAGTATTGGCGCTACATTACTGGCAGTTCTTCAATCAACCAACGGCGGTACCAGCTGGACAAACATTGGAGTAGGTACAGTAAATTTTGAGCCATTTGCTTCCTATGGACAAGGTGACTACGACCACGTGCTTGAAGTTTATCCAGATAACTCTTATGAGATTCTGCTTGGCGGTGTAGATATGTATGTGTGGGCCGCAACTGATTCGCTACATCCAAATGTTGGAAGCTGGGATCAGTATTCTGACCAGTTTTCACACCCACTCAATTACTCTTACATGCATGCTGACAAACATTCTATTACGTTCCATCCTACAAATGCAAACATCATTTACTTTGTAACTGATGGCGGTGTTTTCCGCACAACTACCCGCAGCGGTATTTTCACTGCAATGAACAAAGGCTTCAACGCTACCCAGTTCTACGCTGTTGCTGCTGAACGCGACGCTCTCTGGAGCTATGGTCCTAATACAGGCACATTCAACAGCGCGGGTGTATTTGGTGGCACACAGGACAACGGTACTCCATATATCAGCGGAAATCTTAATACTGTAAAAAGCGGCGAATCGATTAACGGCGGTGACGGTTTCTATGCTGAAGCGTCAATGCTTTCGCCTAATACGTTCTTTTATACAAGCTACTACGGTTTACTTGAGCGTACAGCTAACCGCGACGGACAGGGAGAAGACTTCTACCCTGGAAACAGGCCAACCATGCTTTGTGGTAGTTCTGCGGTTCCAGGAGATCAAGCCTTCGCGTCTTTTAATACGCCAATTGCACTATGGGAGTCTGGTAATGTAGCGAACGGTTTGGATTCAGTTCAATATGTAGTTGATTCAATCCGCATTCCAAGTATTGTTCTTGCAAGCGGAACACAGAACAATTTCTCATTTACAATTCCTAAACCACAGTCTTCTGCTTTTATAGTAGAGACAACTCTGAAAATAATAGCGGGTAGCCAGATGGCAACTTTCTCTGGAGGCACCTTTAATCCTGCAAGCGATGCAGTTGCCGGTACCTACTCAAATGACGTTGTAAGCGGACTGTCGTTTGCACAAACTCCTTCTGCAAATACTCCAATTAAAGTGGTTGCAGCTATTACTTACGCTGCAGGTGACCAGATTTTTGTTACGAGCAATTCAATGAATACTAAATTCAGCTATATACTTCCTGTTGCTCATGCAACAGGTGACACATTCAATATCATGGATCCTATCCAAGCAAGACTTGCGGTAGGTTTGAACGGAGCTGTTTACATGTGCAAGAACCCTTTGAATTTCTCTGATCCTTCACAATGGATAAAGGTGGCTAGCGCCAACTCTGTAAACACCAACGGAACAGTTACTCCTCTTGCGGGTTATGTACAAACTCTTGAGTGGGGCGGTTCAAACAACCTTTACGTTGCAACAAATTCTGGTGGAAATGGCTATTTGTACAGAATCAGCAATCTTAATCAGTTTGTTGATGTGGAGCAGGATGTGGACTCTTTCAATTATGTGTTGGGTACTCTTA
>CBIHPU010000048.1:0-11970 GCA_966211935.1 uncultured bacterium
AGCCCTCTATGCATCCCATGCTCAACACGGCCATCAAGATTCACTGGGTTCTTTGTGTCCCGCCAAAGTTTCACGCGGAGCGCGCAGAGGAAGCGGAGAGCGCGGTTTTTTCTCGCGACGACCGCAGCGACGCGACGTTAAAAATTTCACGCGGAGGGGCGGAGAGCGCGGTTATTATCACGCGAAGTGAAGAAGAACGACAAACGAGAAACGACAAACGGATTGATGAAATTAAACCGCGTACTTTCCTTACTTCGCGTTCTCCGCGAGAAACCGAAGACAAATTGTTGATTCTACACTTTCTCGTGAATCTATGTTTCTATGTGCCTATGTGTTTTAAAATTTAAGCCAGAAATTTATAAGTCTTTGTAATCATCGTGCCTTCCCTGAGCTCTTTGTGTCCCTTAACACGTTCCGCCTAAATCGGATCAGCACAGGGCTTTCATTTAAAACCTAATAAGGATCAGTACTTTAATATCCAGCCGCTTTTCAAATTGTTCTATTTTTGACCAATATCAAAATAATATGAAAAAACTCTTATCCTCCATCGCAGTAATCTTTACAATGTTTTTTGCGAACGCGCAAACAAACGTCAGCGGCATTATTTCTTCCAACACTACCTGGGATCTGGCCGGCAGTCCTTATATAGTTACGGGAAGCATACTTTTAGACAGCAGTTTCACACTTACAATTGACGCGGGAGTTACCGTAAAATTCAATGCGGGAACTTCCATCCAGATAGGCGGGATACTGCGCGCCATTGGTACAACTTCGCTGCCAATAACTTTCACAAGCAACAGCGGAACACCTGCAGCAGGTGATTGGGGATACATACTCTTCAATAATAAAAGCACAGATTATGACACTGTGAATACAACAGGCTGCATTATGCAATACTGCATTGTTGAATATGGCGGAGGCGGAGTAAACGCTGCACTTTCATCAAGCAACGCGTTTCCGTTTTTTGATAATTGCGAGGTTAGAAATAATGCGAGCTCGGGTATTTATGGATTTTACGATTTTGGTCAGCCCGATGGCGTATTAAAGATAACCAATTGCAGTGTGCATGATAATACTTCCACTTCAAACGGAGGAGGAGTCAACGTCAACCTGGGTCAGTGGGTTGCAAACGACCTGCATATTTTTAATTGCAAATTTTACAACAACACAGCTCTTGCAGGCGGAGCAATTTATGTTGCAGATGCCATTGCAAACAACATCATCAAGCTGTACAACAATGAAATTTATAATAATACTGCCAATACCGGAAACGGCGGAGGAGTTTTCATCACTACCTTAAATAATAACGGAACCTATTCAACAATCTGGAACAATATTTTTTACAATAACAGTTCTGCTGCAGATGGCGGAGGAATGGCAATAACAACAAGCTCCTGGGGCAGCACGCGCGGATTAATTAAGAACAATATTTTTTATAATAACACCGCTGTAATGAATGGAGGAGGCTTGCGTGAAGAAGGTGTAGCAACAATCAACAACATCTTCGCCGGAAATTCTGCAGGCGCTTTGTATGGTGCATATTACTGCGCTTCTTTTGGTGATCAGTTCATGAATAATCACGTGATTGATAACAGCGCAGATGATCGCATCGCTTCATTCAGCAATGATGTCGGAACATACACTTATAATACCATCACGCGAAATACGACAACAGGCACATCACCAACACGCGCGGTTGATATGGGAGGAAGCAACAACTGCAGCGCACAGGCAAACTGTCAACGCAACAATCTTTACGGGAACGTAGCCACTTATCAATTTTATAACACGCGTCCTTCAGGATGTGATATCGACGTGAAAAATTCCTGGTGGGGAACAAACAACATTGCAACCATCAACAATAACATCTACGATTTCCTTGACAACAATACAGTAAGTATCGCTTACTACTCGCCATTTCTTACTTCACCGGAAGTTGATGCGCCCGTTACGCCGCCGGTAGATGTGATCAAGACTGATCTTGGCGGTGGAAGCATACAGGTAAGCTGGACCGCTAATCCTGAAACTGATCTTGCAGGATATAATATTTATTGGGGATTTGCGACTGGGTACTCATTTGCAAATTCTACTGACGCAGGAAATGTGACAAGTTTCACCATCACCGCATCCATGACAGATACAATTGCAATAACAGCTTATGACGCGCAGGCTAACGGAACAGACGATCAGGTTGAAGGACATGAAAGCTGGTATACTTACGCAACAGGAAAAGTAGTTCCTGCATTTTCCGCAATGCCAATTCCGGTGTGTACAGGCGACACTGTTTATTTCAGCAATACTACTGCAGCTCCGGTTTATCCATATTCCAACACAACATATTCATGGACATTCGCCGGAGGTACTCCATCAGTATCTTCTGCTGAAAATCCAAAAGTTCTTTACTACAATTCAGGAACGTACAGCGCAAAACTTGTGATCAGCAATATTGCGGGAAGCGATTCTGTAACAATGACGAATTACATTGTGGTGGATACATTACCAAACCCTGCTATTACTTCAAGCGACACAACCACATTCTGTCAGGGAGACAGCGTGCAGCTTGATGCAGGAAGCGGATATTTATCTTATCAATGGTCAGGCACATCTTCCGCCACAACACAAACAATTTATGCGGCAACAAGTGGAAGCTATAGTGTAAGTGTGGGCAACAATTGCGGAAACAGTACAACAAACATTTCTGTAACTGTAAATCCGTTGCCATCGGTCACGTTCACTTTAGCAATGGATACTGTTTGCGAAAATGATGGCGCGATAACATTGAGCGGAGGTTCACCTGCGGGAGGAATTTATTCGGGAACCGGCGTAAGTGCGGGAGATTTTAATCCGGGAACAGCTGGTGCAGGAACGCATACGCTTGTTTATGATTATACGGACGTAAACGGCTGCAGCAATTCAGACTCTGCTGATGTAGTAGTAGATCTTTGTTCCGGAATAAAAATAAATAACGAAGAAAATATTGTGCTGTATCCGAATCCTGCTTCTCAAAATATTACCATCAGATTGGCTGCAAATGCGGAATTTGCGTATGTCGCGTTATATGATGTGCTGGGCAACATGGTGATGAGTGAAAAAATAAATGGAGATGTTGTGCAACTAAATTGCAGCAAACTTCCGGCAGGCGTTTATTTTGTTGAACTGCGCACAGAAAATAAAAAAGTGAGAAAGAAAGTAGTGCTTGAATAAGCAATAGAATTTTTTGAAACGCATAAAAGGTAATCGCAAGTCGGTTACCTTTTTTTATTTGCATAAACTTCATGAAAAAATATTGCTCACGTAGCAATAAACCTTGGGTCCCGACTTCCTCTTTATCACAATTCAGCCCTGCGGCGAAAAACTTTGGGTGCATCCTAATCCCCACCTTATTCTCTATCACATTGCAATCGCGTAGCGACGAACTACGGGTAACCCTCAATGCTCCCTTCAGATCCTGGTCGCATAGCGACTACCAATATTCGCGTCTTAATGACCCATCTCATCTCCACACCTGAATTCCCTCATCGTTTCCGCATCAGTATATATAAATATTTGCATATCGATCTATTGGCATGAGGCGACTCGAAAACAATATTATAAAAACAGCAGAAATATTAAAAGCGCTTGGACACCCGGCAAGATTAGAAATGCTGAGAATGATCAATGCTTCAAAAGACCAGGCTTTAACGGTAAAACAGATACATGAAAATCTTGGTATTCCGCAGCCGGAAGCTTCAAGGCATTTGATCTTAATGAAAAATCAATCCATCCTTTTCTGTGAGCGAAAAGACGGTCATTCATTTTATCGCATCAATGACGAATTTGATTTTATAAAATCCTTCATCAATATTTAAAAAGTACTACCGATAAAACAAAATGATAAACCGTTTCATAACCTGGGCACTTAAAAACCGAATTATCGTATTAATGATTGCGGCGGGCCTTGCTGTTTATGGAATTTACTCGGTTAAAAACACACCCGTTGATGCTATTCCTGATTTATCAGAAAATCAAGTGATCATTTTTACAGAATGGATGGGGCGTAATCCACAGATAATCGAAGACCAGGTTACTTATCCTCTCGTAAGCAATCTACAAGGAATTCCGAAAGTAAAGAACATACGCGCCAACAGCATGTTCGGTATGAGTTTCATTTTTGTCATTTTTGATGACAATGCTGATATCTATTGGGCAAGAACACGTGTGCTTGAACGACTCAATTACGCGCAACGATTATTGCCGGAAGGAATAACTCCCACTCTTGGTCCCGACGGAACAGGGCTTGGACATATTTACTGGTACACGTTAGACGCGCCCGGTTATGATTTAGGAGAGTTGCGCGCCCTGCAGGATTGGTATGTGCGTTTCGCTTTACAAACAGTTGACGGAGTAAGTGAAGTAGCATCCTTCGGCGGATTTCAGCGTCAGTACCAGGTCACTGTTGATCCGTTCAGACTTTCATATTATGATTTGGATCTGATGACGGTCACAGAAAAAATTAAGGCAAACAATAATGATGTTGGAGGAAGAAAGTTTGAGCAGTCTGATATTGGTTACATCATTAAATCCAGTGGCTACATCAAAGACATAAAAGAAATAGAAAATATTCCATTGAAAACCAATAACTCAATTCCAGTTACGGTAAAAGATATTGGCGCGGTGCAGATGGGTGGGGATTTACGGCTTGGAATAATTGAAGAGAACGGAGAAGGAGAAAAAGTGGGAGGCATAGTCATCATGCGTTATGGCGAAAACGCGAAAGATGTAATAGAAAGAGTAAAGAAAAAAATAATTGATGTTGAAAAAGGCTTGCCGCATGGTGTAAAATTTAAAACCGCTTATGACAGATCGGATCTGATCGACGCAACCATTGCCACGCTTAAAGACGCTGTTACAGGAGAAATAATTGTTGTGTCCATTGTACTGCTGATATTTCTGCTGCACGTTAGAAGCGCGCTTGTTGTAATTATTACTATTCCGCTCTCAGTTCTTATTTCATTCATTATGATGAGCTGGTTTGGAATAACTTCCAACATCATGTCCCTGGCCGGTGTAGCGCTGGCTATTGGAGATCTTGTGGATGCCGGAATCGTAATGGTGGAAAACGCGATGAAATCTGTTGGAGAAGAAGCAAATTGATTAACCGATGATCACGAACGAAGAAAGAGAAAAGCGAATAGAAAATTCATCTAAGTTGGTTGGAAAAGCAGTTTTCAATTCCATATTGATTACGCTGGTTTCTTTTAGTCCAATTTTATTTTTGACGGGACAGGAACACAAACTGTTTGCTCCGCTCGTGTGGACGAAAACATTTGCAATGATCGGATCTGCGTTTGTCGCAATTTTCCTTGTTCCCGTTTTGCTGACAATACTTTTGAAAGGAAAAATCCGACCGGAGAAAAAACATCCCGTATCCAGATTTTTCTTATGGCTGTACACACCTGTAATACATTGGTGTTTGAAATGGAAAAAAACAACAATTGCGCTCGCCATCGCGCTGGTGGCAGGCAGTGTTCCACTGGTATTGAATCTTGGAACTGAATTCATGCCTCCTCTTGATGAAGGTTCACTGCTCTTCATGCCGGTTACTCTTCCTGATGTATCCAACTCAGAAATAAAACGCATCATGCAGGTGCAGGATAAAATAATTAAATCCGTTCCGGAAGTTAGTCAGGTGTTAGGCAAAGCAGGAAGAGCCAATACAGCAACCGATAACGCGCCCATGAGTATGATTGAAACAATTATTCTTTTAAAACCTGAAAAAGAATGGCGCGATGGATTTTCCAAAAATGATATTATCAACGATCTGAATTCAAGATTACAGATTCCGGGAGTGATCAACGGCTGGACTCAACCCATCATCAACCGTATCAACATGCTCTCAACCGGTATTCGTACCGATGTTGGTGTAAAGATCTATGGTCAGAATCTTGATACTATCAACAAACTCGCCCAGCAGTTCCGCAAAGAACTGGAAGGTGTTGAAGGAGTAAAAGATCTTTATGTTGATCCTATTATTGGAGGAAAATACATTGACATAAAAATCAGGAAAGATGAAATTGGACGATACGGTCTTTCTGTTGACGATGTGAACATGTTTATTGAAACGGCCCTGGGAGGAATGAACGTTACCACTACAATTGAAGGAAGAAAACGTTTTACAGTGAACGTACGTTTTGCGCAAGACTTCCGCGATCAGATTCAGAAATTGAAACGAATGCAACTGCAGACCATGGAGTACGGACCTATTCCCCTCTCCGCGGTTGCAGAAATAAATTTTGAAGATGGTCCGCCAATGATCACATCCGAAAATGCATTGTTAAGGGGAACATTATTGTTTAATGTGCGTGACAGAGATCTGGGCAGCACAGTCAGCGACGCGAAAAAAAGATTGGAGGAAGCAGTAAAAAAACTTCCAAACGGATATTATCTCGATTGGAGCGGACAATACGAGAACCAGGTACGGGCGCAAGACAGATTAAAGATCATTATCCCCATCGTACTTGTCATCATCATGCTGATATTGTATTTCACCTTTCATACTTTCCGTGAAGCGGCTATTGTACTTACAGCTGTTCCTGTTGCATTGGTAGGCGGCGCCTACTCGCTGCATTTTTTTGGAGTGAATTTTTCAGTTGCTGTTGCTGTTGGATTTATCGCACTGTTTGGTGTTGCAGTAGAAACAGGAGTGTTGATGGTAGTTTATCTGAACAATTCTCTTTACAAAAAAGTAAACAAACTGAGATCAGAAAGTCGCGGAATGAATTTACAGGATGTTGAGGACGCTGTTTACGATGGTGCTGCATTGAGATTACGCCCTAAATTAATGACAGTGCTCGTGGACATCATTGGGTTGTTGCCTGTATTACTTGCAACCGGCACAGGAAGCGACGTGATGAAACCAATCACGATTCCTTTTGTTTTCGGATTAGTTACTTCCACATTGTTTGTACTGATTGTTTTGCCGGTTGCTTACGCAATGATCCGGGAGTACGAATTAAAAAAATATGGAAAGCTGCGGATTGTTGAATTTGAAGATTAATTTTTCGGAAATATGATATGTTATAAAAAATATTCCCTGTGTTTAATATTCTGTGCGATGCAATTTATTTTGCAGAGTCAGGTATTGACGCTGGACAGTATTTTTAAAGCTATTGAAGAAAATCAACCCGAACTAAAAGTTTACGATGCGCAAATTAAAGCTTACGACACTTACGCATCAGGAGCAATAGCTTTGGATGCTCCTCAACTTGGAGCGGGTTTTTTTATGACGCCATACAACAGGATGATGTGGAAACCGGATGCAATGACTGGAAACAGCGGTATGGGCTCATTTATGATCTCGGCGCAGCAAATGATCATGAATCCCGGTAAACTGAACGCCAACTATTCGTATATGAAGAGTATGTCGAATGTAGAAAAGGAAATGAAAAATTCAATGAAGAACGAACTTTTCAGTATGGCAAAGATGAATTACTATGAGTGGCTTGTGCTGAAGAAAAAAATACTGGTACTCAATGAAAGCGAATCACTATTGAATTATATAATCAAATCAACTGAAATAAGATATGCATACGGAATGGATAAACTTTCCGCATATTATAAGGCTAAAGCCATGCTGGGAGATATTCAGAACATGAAACTTATGACCGAACTTGAAATTAACCAGATGCGCATCAGCCTGAATACAATTATGAACAGGAATAAAGATTACGTTTTTGATATTGATACCTCATATGTTATGAAGAATTATGAGGAAATGCAGACAGACACTTCGGTTATCGCATCATCCCGCAGCGATTACAAAACCTTCAACCAAAACATCAACTTATTAAAGTCAAGACAATCTTACGAACGATCAAAAAGGCTTCCTGACTTTGGAATAAAATACGATCACATGATCGCATTTGGCACTCAGCCACAGCAATTCAGTTTGATGGCGATGATGAGCGTTTCGATTGCTCCATGGTCATCTAAAATGTATAAGTCTTCAGTTTCAGGATTGAATTTTGAGATCGAAGCAAACAAATATCGCCAGCAGACACTGATAAACCAAACTACCGGAAATCTTCAATTGCTGAAGGAAAAAATAAAAAGTAAAAAGCAGCAATTAACTCTTTACGAAAAAACAATTGTTTCTTCAATGCGGAAAAATTATCAGACCAGCCTGTTAGCGTATGAGCAAAATACCGAAGAACTTTTTATGGTTCTTGATGCATGGCAAAACGTGAACGTTTCACAATTGGCATATCTCGATCAATTGAAAGATCTCTTACTACTACAGGTTGAATTTGAAAAACAGCTTGAGATTAAATAAATGAAAATTTTATATAAAATATTTTTTGTTCTGCTTGTTGTGCTAAGCTCATGCTCTGATAAGGACAACCATGAGATTCATGAACAGCATGAAGAAAAAAAAGAAAAGAAAACATACACCTGCCCGATGCATCCTGAAATAATCCGGGATAAGCCTGGCCAGTGTCCGATTTGCGGAATGGACCTCGTGGAAAAAAAATCTGAAGGAGAAAGCATTAAGGATACTTCTATGCAATTTCTTTTGAAACCTACCAATCAATATGTGATAAGTTCAGTAAAAACAATAACCTTAAAAGAAAAAGAAATTCCATTGGAGTCTAGCGCGACGGGCACTATCACCTACGACACAAGATATGTCCACACAGTCTCAGCAAGAGTTTCGGGAAGAATTGAGAAATTATATGTAAAATACAAGTACCAGCCCATCCGCAAAGGAGAAAAGCTTATGGATATATATAGCAAGGAACTTGTAACAGAACAGGAGAACTATCTTTTCCTGATAAAAAATGACAGCGGCAACACAGCTATAATCAAGTCCGCAGAAAACAACTTACAATTGTTAGGATTAAATAAAGATCAGATTGAGACATTAAAAAAGTCAGAAAAAGTATTTCAGTCAGTTACAATTTACAGCCCTTACAGCGGACATCTTCACGATGCTTCTGCGCCGGCTTCAGAATTGATGAATAAAAACACTATGGAAAACCGGGAGCTTTCTTTTCATGAAGGAATGTACGTTGGCAAGGGGCAAACAATATTCAATATCTACAGTACAGAAAAAGTCTGGGCAATACTGAATTTTTATTCAGACAAGCAATCTGCTTTGAAAGAAGATCAGCCGATAGAACTTGAAATTGCCGGCCTTGATCAAACTGTTTCTGCAAAGGTGGATTTCATTGAACCAATTGTAAAAGCATCTGAAAAAACTATTTCAATAAGATCTTATCTCAACAATAAAGACGGTAAAATAAAAATTGGCGCTAACGTAAAAGCAGTTATAAGCGGTGCCAATTCCAAAGGATTTTTTGTTCCCTCTAAGGCAGTACTCAATTTAGGATTAAGCAATGTTGTATTTGTAAAAAAAGAAAATCTGTTTAAAGCAACGCCAGTTACCCTCGGGGTCAGGACAGATAAATGGGCAGAAATTCTTTCAGGAGTACAACCAGGTGATGAGCTGGCTGAAAATGCGCAGTTGCTGATGGACAGCGAAAGTTTTATTAAAACAGACAGTCAATGAAAAAGTTTTTAGTACTCGTTTTGTTTTGCCTCTCTCTTTCCAGCTGTAATGATAGGAAACAAAAAAAACATGAGCCGGAAGACATCTCAAAAACGGATCACCAAATGAGTGAAAATGAATTGCACCTGAGCGACCAGCAGATTCAGTTAGGTAATATCACTGTAGATTCCGTAAGAGAGCATGCACTAGGCGAGGAATTTTTAATCACCGGCGTGGTTACTGTAAACCAGAATCAGGCATATTCTATCGCGTCACGCGTAATGGGCCGAATTGAAAAATTATATTTCAAGAATATAGGTGAAGTGATCCGGAAAGGAGATGTGCTTTATGAAATATACAGCGAAGAACTGAATATTGCTGTAAGAGAATTGTTGCTTGCAGGCGAAAAATCCAGATCACTGAAAAATGAACAGGTGGATCTGAAGAAGATTCTTGAAAGCGCGAGAAGTAAATTAAGATTGTACGGACTTTCCGAAGCGCAGATCAAGGATTTAGAAAAAAACAGCGACCTCGGTAATACAATTAAAATATACAGCCCTATTTCAGGCGTCATAACTTCCATCGATGTAAAGGAAGGAGATTATCTAATGGAAGGTATGAGCGTTTTTCATCTTGCCGATCTAAGTCCATTGTGGGTGGAAGGACAACTCTATTCGGGCCTCGATGATTATGTGAAAGAAGGAATGATTGCCAATATCAGTTTTCCCGGTTCAGCAAAAAAAAATGTGGTTGGAAAAATTTCATTCATAAATCCTGAATTAAGTGGCGGATCAAAAACAAATTCGGTGAGGATTGAGATCACGAATAAAGACAACCAGCTGAAACCAGGCACGCTCGCATACATTTCTGTCTTGCCGCACGAGAAAACAGCGCTTGCAGTTCCCACCAATGCCATCTTGCGGGATGGAAAGGGCGAAACCATATGGATAAAAACCGGTGAGAATATGTTTAAGAGCAAAATGGTGCACACCGGACTTGAAGCCAACGGTTATACGGAAATAATTCACGGACTTGAGCAAGGCGAACAGGTTGTTGTGACTGGCGCCTACCTTTTAAACAGTGAGTTTATTTTTTCTAAAGGAACAAATCCAATGGAAGGACATGATATGAGTAGTATGTGAAGAATCTTTCATAATTGCGTGTATCTTTAATTAAATTTTCTTCCGTGAAAAATAAAAAAGTAGAATTGAATTCCATCTTAATCTGTCCGCACTGTAAATTTCAGAAAGAGGAAACCATGCCCACCGACGCGTGTCAGTATTTTTATGAATGTGAAAACTGCAATATGAAACTGAAACCCAAGCAGGGAGATTGTTGTGTGTTTTGCAGTTATGGGACAGTTCCTTGTCCGCCGATCCAACAAGCTGACGGAAGATCCTGCTGCAATTAAAATTGATTAATTGTATTCGTGAAATGAATACAATTTTTTTAACATTCAAAAATTTCGTTTTTTCATTGGCCCTTTTTAATTCATAATATCTTTGAAAATAAATTAAGATCCATGAACAATCCTGCAAAAATTATTCTGATCGCGTTTGGAACATTAATAGTTGCCGGTATTGTATTTTCCAGCTTTTCCGGCAACAAAAAAATCAGGAATATCAAGGCGAATCCGAAACATACCACCGCGACGGTTTTTGATAAATTCATCCCCCAGGTTACATCTTCAGGAATTAAAAAAGTGAAGTATCAGAGCAGGTACAAGTACGAATTTGACGTTGACGGAAAAAAGTATGAAGCGCTCAGCGACCGATATAACTTTTTGATAGAAAATCAGAACGCTATTATGAATAAGAGTTTTCCTGTAATCTATGACGGGAAAAATCCTAAAAACAGTTGTATCCTTATTCTTAAACGTGACTTTGATGTATTTGAACTTCAGCAACCCGATAGTTTAAAACACTACGAAGAAATTTTGAATTAAATTGAGAAGTACGATTAAACCTCAGTGATAAAATTCCTGAAATCCTGGGCCAGTTCACTTTGTTCTTCTTCTGTCCACTTGAATCTGTAAACTTTTTCCTTCGGCGCATCCGGCAATGTTACATGTAGTGTCAGTCCATCTTCGTGCGGATTAAAATTTGCTCCGACGAATAACCACCCTTCTCTGACTGGTTGCACAATTCTATCGTAATCCGTAAACGTTTTTACCACCCGATACTTTTTTCCGTTCGTTTACAAAAGGATTGCTAATGATTTCCAGGTAAGTGAATGGTGCGAATATAAAAATCAAAACATCTACTTCTATCCAACTGAAAGTAAAAAAAAATTTAATCATGGAATTCTATATTGCAACACGCATTCTTGATTTTTTACCACTTACAAAAACTACGTGCTGGTGGGTATAAGAAACGCTGCGAGGATTTTTTAAGTTTGAAAAAAAAAAATATGAAGGCTCTATATCTTATTCTATTTATAAACTT
>CBIHPU010000049.1:0-11883 GCA_966211935.1 uncultured bacterium
CGCAAATAGCTGCAGCGGTAAGTAATTGTTTTATCATAAATATGTTTTTGATTCGCCGCAAAGATACCGAATGATTCCCGCCTGCCTGCAATAAAAAGTTGCAGGATGAATGAATCCCCCTCAGAAAAAACTAATCCGGTTATACAATATAGTAAAGTAAAGACGACCAAATCAGAAATCGGTCCGCAACATAAAGCAATTAATCGATGATCATTTTCGTACTGAAGAGGCGATCACCGATCTTCATGTTAACGAAATAAATACCGCGTGCATAAGAACTCTGTGATCCTACAGGAAGACGATATTCTCCCGCATCATATGATGCTTTAGAAACACTTTCAATCTTTCTGCCGAGCATGTCCGTCACTTCGATATTCACATCAGCTTTAGAAAGCAGACTGAAGTTAACAAAGGCTTGTCCGTTAGACGGATTGGGCGACACAAAGAAGTTTATCGTGTTCGCCAGTTCATCATCAATTCCAACATTCAGATCTATATTAATATCATCAATGTAAATATTGTTCCCTGATGTTGATGAATCACAGATGAAGACAAATTTGAAAATTACATTGGACTGATACCAAAGATTATTGATACCAATTGTTTCCTGTCTCCACTGTGTTGATGTCGGAGTAAACACCGCATTCTGATAAACGCCGGCTCCTAATGTCTGCAGTGACTGGCCGGATTTATTATAACGCTGTGTCCAGGTCTGACCGCAATTGGTTGATGAATAAACTTTAAGATAGTCCAACTGACTGGCATTCTTCTGCGCGTATGCAATTTTGAATTTCAGCGAAGCACCATAATTCAATGAACAATTTACAGAAGGTGAAATCGCTTCATCAATTGACAATGCAGTATTTGCTGTATTCTGCAGATACATACTATAAGTTCCCGTAACTGCGGCATTCGAAGTTCTTGTCCATGTTACGCCGCCAGAGTTATTGATTGTCCAGTCTGAATTCGGTAAAGTTGCAGTTTCAAAACTCTCTACCCATGGCCCCTGGTATGTAGCAACATTATTATATACAGTGATGTAAGAACTCTTGGTAACAGAATCTGTTCCCTGGGCATTAGACACTGTAAGAGTAACAGGATAAGTACCGGGATTCGCGTATTGCACTACCGGAACTGAATCTGTTGAAGTCGCAGGTGTTCCTCCTGGAAAGCTCCATGCCCAGGCTGTAGGCTGACCATTCCAGGTAAGATCCGTGAAAAAAATATTTGCGTTTGTACAATAATAATTAGCGTTTGTTTTAAAATCAGCAATTGGAGCGCACGGCGATCCCACAGGACTCACACCAGTTGCAGCAAGATTTGCAGTGGTCCACAAATTATTCCGGCCTGCAGTAGCGGATGTTAAAGCAGTGCGCATACGTGTTGCCTGTCCCGCAGAAAACATTCTCGAACAATAAGAATATTCCATGAAGTTCTGAACGTTCTCTTCAATTGTTGAGTTACAGATCTTGCAGTTACTCAAAGCGCAGGAGGTGTATCCTTCAGTTACCGGAGTATCTGTAACTCCATCGTTACCACAGGAAACACCTGGGTTATTGGTGCTTCCCCATACGTGTTGAAGATTGAGCCAATGTCCCACTTCATGTGTTAACGCGCGTGAAGTCGCCCCATTTCCAGTACCAATACTTCCAACATAAGAATGAAGAATAACAATGGCGTCCGAATTTGCAAGAGTTGTACCAGGAAGATAAGTATAACCAGCCGCGCCGCTTGCTATTGTTTTTACAACATACACATTCAGGTACTTATTTCTTGGCCAGGTGTAAGCATATGCGGAAAGGCTGTTCGGCCAGTTTGTATTCGCGTCGTAGTGTCTTACAATTCCGTCTGTGCAGTTACCGTTCGGATCAATTGTAGCAAGTCTGAATTCGATCTCCGCGTCAGTGGCGATAGCTTTAAATGAATTTACAATAGCAGTCGTGTCTGCGTTTAATTTCCTGTAATCTTCATTCAAAATAGCCATCTGGTCATGAATCTGCGCATCTGAAATATTTTCGGGTCCATACTGATGTAGTATGTGAAACACGACTGGTATTATGTAAACGGGAGGTGAGGAAGTTTTGTTCGCGCTTTTATATCCATTCAAAAAGTCGTATGCGTCCTGCTGTTCAAGCAAAGCTTCACGCTCCAGAAACTGCTGGTAAAGTTCGGGATGTAGTTCAAACTCTTTCTTCATTGCCTCATCAGTGCCACAATGGAAATAATCATCCTGGGCATTTTGAAAAAAGAAAGCAGTACAGAAAAGCAGGGTAAATATTTTTTTCATTTTATCGGTTTTGATGACTATAAGAACACACACGAATTCATTGAGCGTTGCAAATAAAATTACTAATAAAGAAGAAGAAAATCAAATTCTGATGAGTGTGAAATAATCAGTTTAAATGGCAGTTTTCAATGATATAATCACCTCATTGAACTGATCGCTTTTCTCAAGAAAATAAACAATTTTCCGCGCAACTACTTCAGGATGCAAAAGTTCTCCCTCCTCTTTCAAAGATTTGAAGCGATCAACCGTACTGAAATCGGATTTTGAAACGCCGCGAATTTGTTCCTGCATTGCAGTATCAACCACACCTGGCGCTACAGCAAAAATCTTAAATCCGTTTTTCTGAATATTCGCTTCCTCCTGAACTGTTCGTGACAGCATATCAATTGCAGCTTTGGTGGAACAATAAATACTCCAGCCATCAACAGGACGCTGAGCGGCGCCGGAAGAAATATTCAGAATGATTTTTTTTCCGCGATGATGTTTGTAATGGGATATAAACTTGTTAATCAGAATAGAGGGAGTTATAATGTTCACATTAAATCCGCTTATTATTTTTTCATCTTGCAGATTTCCTGAGTAAGCAACCTGTGCAAGAATGCCGGCATTGTTCACCAGCACAATTTCATCCGAATCTTTTATATCGGGAAATTTAAAGTCTGCAACAACTTTCGTATCTGCAAGGTCAACATAAAGATGAACATAACGGTCGTCATAAATTGAAACGCTCCGCGATAATCCGAATACTTTGCAATCCTGATCAACCAGTAACTCCTGGGCCAGCGCTTTACCAATTCCTCTTGATGTTCCGGTAACGAAATAATATTTCATGCGCCTGGGTTTAAAAAAAAATAATGTTTGGATCAGGCAAGTACCTTCACCTGCTCCATTGCCTGTTTAATATCAGCAAGAAGATCTTCAGCATCTTCAACACCAACACTCAAGCGAAGCAATGAATCAACTACTCCTGCTTTCTCACGCTCTGCTTTTGGTATGCTGGCATGCGTCATTGTTGCCGGGTGATTAATAAGACTTTCAACTCCGCCCAATGATTCGGCAAGTGAGAATACTTTAAATGACGATGCAAGCTTAAAAGTATCTTCAATAGAAGCTCCTTTAACGGTAAATGAAATCATTCCGCCAAAATCCTTCATTTGTTTTTTTGCAATATCATGATTGGGATGATCAGGAAAACCAGGCCAGTAAATTTTATCTACCGCAGGATGCGATTTCAAAAATTCAGCGATCTTTCTTCCATTGCTGCAATGGCGCTCCATTCTTAAATGAAGTGTTTTAATCCCCCTCAACACAAGAAAAGAATCCATAGGGCCAGGATTTGCTCCGCAGGAATTCAGAATAAAATAAAGTTGATCATAAAGTTTATCATCATTTACAACAAGCGCACCCATAACAACGTCGCTGTGGCCGCCAAGATATTTTGTAACCGAATGCATAACAATGTCCGCGCCTAACGACAAAGGGTTCTGCAAATAAGGTGAAGCGAACGTATTATCCACCGCGAGCAAAATATTTTTTGCCTTCGCAATTTTTGAAACCGCGGCAATATCCACCACCTGCATAGTTGGATTAGTAGGAGTTTCAACCCAGATCAGTTTAGTATTTTCAGAAATATTTTTCGCGATATTATCAACGTTTGTCATATTGATAAAACGAAACTTGATTCCGTACGGCTCATAAATCTTGGTGAACATCCGGTACGAACCACCATACAGATCATCTCCGGTTACAACTTCATCTCCGGGTTTCAATAGCTTTATCACGGCGTCCATCGATCCCATTCCACTCGAAAAACAAAGTCCGTGTTTCCCACCTTCAAGCGAAGCGATACATTTTTCAAGCGCAACACGTGTTGGATTTTTTCCGCGCGCGTAACCATAACCCTTATTTTTTCCCGGCGACTCCTGCACATATGTACTGGTTTGATATATTGGAGTCATGATAGCGCCGGTTGAAGGATCAGGCTCCTGCCCTGCGTGAATTGCCTTGGTGGCGAACTTGTATTTATGATAATCTTTCATAATAGTAATTCAGATGGGTGCGAATTTACGAATTACGAAAAATATGCAGTCAACAATGAGTCAATTATAGCTAACAAAACAATAACACAGGCCTGCAACCCTTATAGATGCTAAAAAATAATCGTCAGAAAGACCTAATCCTGAGATATATTGGGCTGAAAAGCATTATTTGTGCTGAAAACAGGAATAACAGGAAAAACATTGAACTGCAGGGTCGCAGTAAATGCTACCTTAGAATAAGTTAGCGGCGTAAAATAATTTTATTTATTTCATTTTTATCATGTAAAATGATGCGCAGAAAATAAATGCCGGGGGAATAAGCGTTCATTTTTATATAAACATGAGGTTCATCCTGCAGCTGTTCATTCAAAATTAATTTACCGGATATATCTATCAATTCCAGATAACAATCACGCCAATGGTAATCACCGGAAAGAGTAATGTCTATAACTTCATTGTTTGAATCCGTAGTTATATTTATTAAATCATCTGATGAATTCATTATACTTCTATCAATTTCGTTCCTGACATTTTACTTTTTAAAAAATTCAGTAACGTCAATATAAACTAATAGAAAGAAAATATTCAGAGATAAGTAACAACAGGTGTTTATTATGTAATTTCCGGTAGGTGAGAGGTAACAAACGGCAGTTAATTAGTCACATTTTATTTTGTTAAACCAGCACTTGTTAAAGTTAGCGGTTCCTGATTTTCTCCATCAACTCTCCCTTTCTGCGACGGGCAATTTCAATACTTAAACCATTTTTAAGCTCAATGAATCCGCCTTCTTTATTCGTAATCATTTTTATATGATCCATGTGAACAATAAAAGATTTATGCACGCGGAAAAAATTATCGGCATTCAATTCACTTTCAAACTCACCCAGGTTCCTGGTTACCATGTGCTGAATTCCAGTATTTAAAACAATTAACGTATAACGTCCTTCAGCTTTCAGGTAAACAATCTCGTCCTGATTAACAAGTGTCACACCTTTACTGTCTGTAAATCTGATTTTGTTATGAATATCCGGTCGGAAAAAAACTTTACCGGTATCTGCAATATTCTCCTTTAAAAGTCTTACAGCTCTGCACAATTCATCCGGATCAACCGGCTTAAGAAGATAATCGAATGCTGCTGCTTTAATAGCCCGGATCGCATATTCCTTATGTGCAGTTGTAAATATCACCGGTATTTTGAGGTGACCCATTTCCTCCAGCAAATCAAATCCTGTTCCACCTGGCATTTCAACATCAAGAAAAACTACATCTGGTTTTTCAACTTTCAGTTTCTTTAGCCCTTCTATTGCCGAATTCGCTTCAGCTACAATTTGCACATCCGGACAAAAAGTAGAAATCAAAACGCTTAAACTAATTCGCGCATCTTCTTCATCATCAACTATGATCGCTTTAATCATAAATCAAACTGCATTTTCAAACGGTAATAAAAACTCTACTATTGTTCCACTGGCATTTCCTTCTGCATCTGTTTTATCTGTTTCCTTCCATTCATAATCAATACCATTCTCTTCACACATAAGTTTTAACCTTTCTTTGGTTATCCGTAACCCGTGAGAGACAGGCTGCTTATCATTTGCACGAAGCTGAGCCGCCATTACTCTACCTATGCCATTATCATCTACTTTACAATAAAGATTTTTGTTCTGCCAGTAAAATTCAATTTTAATATGTCCATTGCCTGCTTTATGCATAATTCCATGCCGGATTGCATTCTCCACAATGGGTTGTATTACCATTGACGGAATGAATATCATCTCTTTTTCCACATCTTTTAAAATTATTTCAAAGCTAAGCCTGTTACTGAACCGTATTGTGTAAATATTAAGATATTTTTCCAGAAGTTCAATTTCTTCTTCCAGGCTGATCATCTTTTTTTCCGAACTTTCTAGCATAGCCCGCATTAAACGTGAAAACAGGGATATATATTTAACTGCTGTTTCCCTGTCATCAACCAAAATTCTCGATTGAATTGATGTAAGAGTATTAAAAATAAAATGAGGATTCATCTGTGTGTATAATGATTTCTGCTTCAACTCAAAAATCTTATTGGCAATTTCATTTTTCTCTTTTATTCGCCTGATCCTGAAATAAAATATTCCAGCCAATACTGAAAACCCCGCAACTATCTCAAGCGAAATAAACCACCATGTTTGCCATACGGGAGGAAGGATCGTAAAATCCAAACGAGCCGGATAATCACTCCAAAGACCATCTTCATTCTGCGCATAGACTTCAAATTCATATTTACCTGACGGTACCTTTGGAAAAATCAGCTGCCTTGACCGCGTGAATTGCCATGCATCTTCTAATCCCGTTATCCTATACTTATACAATAAATTGGCGTTAGATCTGAAAGAAATTCCGGTAAAACTGATTTCAAGATGATCCTGGTCCGGCTGAAATTCGTGTTTGACAGTTGATGATACTTCCTGGTTATTCACTTTTACATTATTAATATAGATAACGGGACCTTTTTTATTTTCTGAAATCTTTTCCACTGATAAATAAGACAGACCGTCATCGGTTGCGATCCAGATTTTCCCATCCTGATAAAGAACAGCATTAACCTTATTAGACTGAAGATCGCTCCCGACATGAAAATTTCTGATTTGCCATTTTCCTGATCCGGTTTCAATACGACTAAGGCCACTGTTGCTCCCCGCCCAAATGCCATCCGATTCATCAGAGGCCAGGCTGTTCAAAGAATTATTTAAAAGTCCTTGCTCAGTAGTAACCGCATGAAAATTGTTCCCATATTTAAAAATAACTCCTCTGCCAATTGTACCTAATGCGAGTAACCCTTTTTTTGTTCCGGTAATACAATTAATACGGCAATTTAAGATTGAATTTTCATCAGCCATATTTGAAAGACAAGAATCTTTCAACTTAAATAAACCTTCAAGCGAACCTACCCATAAATCGTTCTTATTATCTTCGTAAACCGCATCAACTCTTAAATGACCACGTTTACATCTGTTTATAACGGAAAGTATCTTTTGATTTTCTATACAATACAAATTCATTGAACTTCCATAGTATATTTTTCCTGAAGAAGAAAGAATACACTTGCGAGGATACGTAATGGCAAATTTTTGCAACGTACCATTATCGGAAAGAATTAACGAACCGGTAACCGCCCCTATCCACAGGTTCTCATACAATTTGTCATAAAACAGAGAATGGATCTTTTCTTTGAAACCCGACCTCGACGAATTCAACATCAACGAAACAGTATTGTTTGAAACTTTGAAAATTCTTCCATCACTGGTGCCAAAAAACAGTTGCCCTTCCCCACCGCTACAAATTGAAGTGCATTCGAATTTATCATTTTCGGGAAAAGTAACATTATGAATATACCTGTGAGGAAAATAAAAAACACCTTTTTCCAACGTACTTACCCATAAACCGTCTTCATTATCAATTAAAACATTGGAAACAGAAAATCGAGACAGCAGGGTATCTTCCTGAACAAAATTTGAATTTCTGATACCAGTAATTTTTATACCACCGGAAAGGAATCCTATCCATAACTTTCCTTCTACATCTTCAAATAAATTCGAAATTATCTTATCAAATTGTTGTCGAATGATTCTGCCATCCGGATATATATAAAAAACGTGATCCATCACGGCAACTGCCATCCCTCCAGACGCTAGTCTAATTGCAGTTATGTTGTTGTATGAATAGCGTGACGTGACATTAAGCAAAAACAGAGAATCACGAAAATTTATTTTAAGCGAATACTCATTATTACCAGGTGGATTGATGACTTTTTTTGTTCCATATACAATGTTTTCATTGTCGCATTTTGCCAGAAAACTAATTTGTTTTGAATTTTCCTCTGCACTAATAACTCCCGCACTATCAAATTGAATAATACCCTGATCAATAAAACCAATAGTGAACTCACCATCTTTGCCCACATGAAATGAGCGCACATAGGTAATCCCCCTTAATCTTTCTCTAAGAATATTATTATACTTAAATGGACTTATAACACCATCCACATAATAACAAAGCGTTCCATTTGAAAGCAAAAACCATATGCGCCCCTGACTGTCCTCCTGAACAGAAAAAACAGTGTTATCTGTTAAACCATTTGCAGTACTGTAAATAGTGAAGCTGTATCCATCGTAACGGCATGCTCCTCTGTCTGTGCTCAGCCAGATAAACCCCTTCGAATCCTGGAAGATATCATAGACTTCATTACTGGGTAAACCATTATGAATAGTATAATTAATTCCTGGCGTTGATTGGGTAAATAAGCAAGGCGCAGAGAGTAAAAAGAAACACAGTGATATTATCTTTAGCATAATCTGAATTACTAAAAATAACGCTTTTTCAAACATTACAATTTATTTTCAGCCGATACAAGGCTTAAGGACAGCACTTCATGCGGGATTGAGTTTGTTTTTACTGTCAAGTGTGTATTTTTGCCCTAATGAAAAAGATCTATTATCTCTCCTCCTGCTCCACCTGCGCGAGAATCATCAATGAACTCGGAATAAATGAGAAAAAATTTGAGATGCAGGATATAAAAACAGAAAAGATCTCTGCTGAACAACTGGACGAAATGAAAAAAATTAGTGGATCTTATGAAAGTTTGTTTTCCCGCGTAGCACTGAAATATAAAACACTTGATCCAAAACCTTCTTCAGAAAAAGAATACAGGAAACTGATACTGGAAGAATACACTTTTCTGAAACGTCCGGTAATAATGGCTAACGGGAAAATCTTTATTGGAAATTCGAAAAGCAACGTAATTGCAGCGAAAGCAGAGCTGAAAGCTTAAAAAATATTGAAAGGGTCGTTCTCCACAAACAGCCTTCCGATAATATATCCTACCACTCCAAAATAAAACAGTCGTCCCCAGCGGTTGGTTTTGAACAAACAGGCAAAGGAATCACAGGAGTATTTGCTCCCGGTAAAAAAACCTAGAGCCGCACCGATTATCGCGGGAATTATTTGCGCTACTAATATCATCCTCAAAAAAATAAAAAATTCCTACTCCACCCTTCCAATCATTTACTAATCGCCTCAATAATATCGTGTTTGGTAATGATGTGAACGTTACCGCTCAACTCCTTTACAAGCACTGCATTATTTTCTTTTGTTATCAATTTGGAAACTTCTTCAAGAGGAGCATTCTGATCTACAAACGGAAATGCCTTATCCATTACTGATGCAACTTTTTCCTCCTTCAATTTTCCGTCTGTTAGCAATTGCGAAAACAATCGTGACTCATTCAAAGCTCCGACATATTTACCGCCATCTATAACAGGAATCTGGGAAATATTAAACTTGGTCATCAGCTGAACCGCGTCAGCAACCGATGATTTCGCGTCAACTGTAATAAGTTTTTTATCACGATGGGAAGATACAAGATCAATAGCTTTTGGTTTAGAAACATCAAGAAAACCGCGGTCGCGCATCCAGTCATCATTAAACATTTTTCCAAGATAACGTGTACCATGATCATGAAAGATCACCACAACCACATCGCCTTTTTTAAACATATTCTTCATCTGCATCAGACCCGCCATAGCAGATCCCGCGCTATTACCTACAAAGATCCCTTCTTTCTTTACGATCTCACGCGTCATGATCGCCGCATCTTTATCTGTGACCTTTTCAAAATGATCAATGATATTAAAATCAACATTCTCAGGAAGAAAATCTTCTCCTATTCCTTCTGTTATATATGGATAAATTTCATTCTTGTCAAATACTCCGGTCTCTTTATATTTTTTAAATACTGAACCATATGTATCAATACCAAGAACTTTAATATTCGGATTTTTTTCCTTCAAATATTTTCCGGTACCGCAAATTGTTCCGCCGGTTCCAACACCAACTACCAGGTGAGTCACTTTACCGTCTGTCTGCTCCCAGATCTCAGGACCTGTCTGCTCGTAATGAGCAACGGCATTGCTCGGATTGTCATATTGGTTCGGTTTCCACGAATTTGGAATCTCCTGTATAAGTCGCGATGAAACTGAATAATATGAACGTGGATCTTCCGGATCTACATTGGTTGGACAAACAATAACTTCAGCTCCAAACGCGCGCAATGCGTCCACTTTTTCTTTACTCTGTTTATCGGTAGTAGTGAAAATACATTTGTAACCTTTAATTATGGCGGCTATGGCAAGTCCCATACCTGTGTTACCTGAAGTTCCTTCGATTATTGTTCCGCCTGGCCTTAAACGTCCATCCTTTTCTGCATCTTCAATCATCTTAAGCGCCATGCGATCCTTGATTGAATTACCAGGGTTAAAGGTTTCGACTTTAGCCAGCACAGTAGCAGGAATATCCTTGCAAAGATTATTTATGCGAACCAGTGGAGTGTTACCGATTGTTTCAAGTATGTTATCACAGATTTTCTTGCTTGTCTTCACAGGCGGTGGTTTTTAAAAATTAACACGCAAATTTACTTATTTTTTTTCCTTGTGTCTGGTGCATCAGAGTCAGGAATCCTTAATTTTGTGATGTTTTATAAACAGGCAGGTTATACCATTACCCATGAAATTATTCAATCTCTCAGGATACCTGGCTTTGTTTTTCGGAACGCTGGCCGTTCTGTTTACACTTCAGGCTCAGTTTCTTCTTATCGCGTTACTTGCAGCCGTTCTCGGTTATATCTTTTCAGTCATGTATATTTTTCTGAAAACAAGACTAGAAGTTAAAACCGGTTTCTTCAACCAGGGAATAGTAGGTATGATATTAAGTTCGGTTCCGGTTATTTTAATTTTGTATTTCATCCTTTTACAATCACGTTAATATTTTGAAAGCAATAGCAAAATATTTTTCACTCGTTAAGTTCAGCCATACAATTTTTGCTTTGCCGTTTGCCCTTATCGGTTTTTTTCTTGCAATTAAACATACAAGTGAGCCTTTCAGCGTTAAGCTGTTTTTATTGATGCTGGGTTGCATGATAACCGCACGCAGCGCCGCAATGGCTTTTAACCGTTTAATCGACCGCAGTTTTGATGAGAGGAATCCACGGACAAAGATCAGGGAAATCCCATCCGGACAAATCAGTCCCAACGCGGCGCTTTTATTTGTTATTCTCTCGTGCGCTGGATTCATCGCCTGTACCTGGTTCATCAATCCGCTTTGTTTTTATTTATCACCTGTCGCTTTGCTCGTCGTGCTTGGCTACAGTTACACCAAGCGATTTACTTCATTGTGTCACTTGGTTCTTGGTATTGGGTTGGGACTCGCTCCCATTGGCGCTTATCTTGCTGTTACAGGAAAATTTGATCTGCTTCCATTGCTTTTTTCTTTTGCGGTTTTGTTCTGGGTAAGCGGCTTTGATATTATTTACGCATTGCAGGATGAAGAATTTGATCGCGTCAATAAACTGCATTCAATTCCTTCAATGCTTGGAGGAAAAGGAGCTTTGAGATTTTCAGAGTTCCTGCACTTGCTAAGCGGGGCACTTATAATTTTTGCAGGTTATTATGGCGGATTCCACTTTACTTATTGGATAGGGGCAATATTATTTGTTTTCTTCCTTGTTCGCCAACATAGCCTGGT
>CBIHPU010000050.1:0-11876 GCA_966211935.1 uncultured bacterium
ATGCAAAAATTCCGGATCTTTTTCATTGTAAAAATAAGGTTGCAAAAATACGGAATTTGTTTGAGGTATGGAGCTTTGTATTTCGGCGCCAATCCGGATCAACAGACATGGCTTTTTTGAGACAAATAACAGCTTTTATATCATTTAACATCCTTATAATAAAATCAACGGCCAACATAAAATACCTTATCATATGCTTCGGCAGTAAACTTCAAACATCAAACAACAAACATCAAACAACAACCGGGCCCATCACTGTAAGATGGATGAGTTTTTTTCTACTTTTGCGTTCCGGTTAAATCCCACATATGAAAGTTACAGAACATCTTAAACAGGCTCAAAACACATTATTTTCCATAGAAATTCTTCCTCCTCTTAAAGGAAAAAGCATTCAGAGTATATATGACAGCATAGATCCTTTAATGGAATTCAAGCCGGCGTTTATTGATGTTACTTATCACCGTGAAGAGTACGTTTACAAAAAAAGAGAGGGGGGATATCTTGAGAAAGTTTCGGTGCGCAAACGTCCGGGTACTGTTGGTATCTGCGCGGCTATCATCAATAAATACAAGGTTGATGCAGTGCCGCACATAATTTGCGGAGGCTTTACAAAAGAAGAAACAGAGAACGCGCTGATTGATCTTCAGTTTTTGGGAATAGATAATGTTCTTGCCTTGCGGGGAGATTCCATTAAAAGCGAACCATCTTTTGTGCCTGAGCCGGGCGGGCATCAATATGCAATTGATCTTGTAAAGCAGATACAGAAAATGAATATTGGCACCTATCTGCACGAAGACATGCAGGATGTATCGCCGACCAATTTCTGCATAGGAGTTGCGGGTTATCCGGAGAAACATTTTGAGGCGCCGAATATGTTTAGTGATATTAAGATGCTGAAGGCAAAAGTTGATGCAGGCGCTGATTACATTGTAACGCAGATGTTTTTTGATAACAGTAAATTTTTCGCGTTTGAAAAAGCGTGCAGGGAGAATGGGATTAATGTGCCAATTATCCCGGGAATCAAAATTCTGACAGCTAAAAAGCAGATAACCGCGCTGGCCAAGATTTTTCATATAGACATTCCACAGCCATTTTATGAGCAGCTTGAAAAATGCAGGGATGACAAGGAAGTTAAAAAAGTTGGAATAGAGTGGTGCATACAGCAGAGCAAGGAACTGGTCAAAGCAAATGTACCCTGCATTCACTTTTATACCATGGGTAACAGTGAGGCAACTAAGGCTGTTGCGAGTAAGGTTTTTTAAATTTTCTATTAACTCTAAACTGGTTGTTGAATATCAATAAAGACTTCTCCAGGTCTGAATAGTAAATTTCCAGTTGCTTAGGGTGTTGATGGCTGCTTTGTTGTGTTCCTTTTTTATTTTCCGGTCAATATTTTTTAGCAGACTTTCACCAATTTCATTTTTGTAATTGATTTTAATATAATCGATTTTCAGATTATCGAATATTTCATAAGGCAACCAGGCTCCGGTAATCACAATTGCTCCCGCACATAAAAATTCCTGCATTGCGCCTGACAATGTATCAGTATTTTGGACTTGTATAAAAAAATCGCATGATTTTCGGTAAACTGCCAGTTCTTTATTTGAAAATGTCTTACTGAAAACTCTGAAAGAAATACCGGTTTTTTTTACATGCTCAATTATAGAATCTGTATACTCTTTGTGAGCTGATGAAGGAAGCTGAAAAAATAATGTGATATCCGGTAATTTATTCTTTATTGAACTAATTTGTTCGATAATGGTTTCAAGGTTCTGATTTTTCTGAGCATTGTACCCACAAGCAATAATTAAGGTATTTGGATTTATCTGCTGCTTAAGTTTAAATTCCTGTATTTCCTTTTCGGTTACTTTTTCAAGTTCATCAAGAACTGAGAGGCCGAATCTGCATAAGCGCTGCTTGTTTTTTGGTACATTAAAAAACATCGAAAATTCTTCCAATGTTTGTTCATTGGTTGCAGTTAATATTTGAGCGTCTTTTACCATTTTCTTCTGCATTCGCTTGATAACGGCGTTTGACCGGTAAAATTCACTGCCAAAAACGCTCACAATTATTTTTTTTGCTTTGCACTTAATCTGATTCCAGACCAATGAATAAATAGAGGAGAGATAAAAAATATGGACCATGTCGTAATCGTTTTTGATTTTACGCAGTAGTTTTCGGTATTGATTAGCATACCACAATACTTTAATGTATTTGGCAGTGCTCCATCGGGAATCTGAATTAACACCGAGGATGTTGGTAAACGCGGCTGAGGCTTCCGCAGTTCTAGCTTTCGAATCAGATAGAATATCAATTACAATTTCGGGATAGCTTTCCTTTAATTTAATGGCGAGGTTAATTATAAGAAAACTATTTACGTTGCCAATAAATAATACGCGCATTATCAGTTTTTTTGTGAATGATGTAGTTAGTATTTCTCACCGCCCACTTTTATTTTACTATTGAGTTGGCTTTTATAAAAGCTGCTTCAGGTATTGTTGTATATTCTTTTGTGATCGCTCCACTTCCAACAAAAGCGTTGTCTTTAACCTGAACTCCACCGTTCAGAATTGCGCCGGTTGAAATATGACAATGATTTCCAATCTGAGCGTCATGTTCCACCAAAACCTTGTTGTTTATGATATTATTTACGCCGATAGTAACGTCAGCGTTTATTATAGCATGGTGCATGATAATTGTTCCTTCACCTATGATGGCGCGTTTGGAAACGTACGCTGTAGAGGCGATAACGGTAGCAAGGGGCAAATTCAAAGATTTAATCCTGTTGTACAGTTTTAACCGGGTGGCATTTGATTTTATCTGGCCAACAGTTATCAGAAAACTGAATTCCTTTCCGGTATACTTCTCCAAGTCTTCATCGGTTCCTATTATTGAATAGTCCAATATTTTTCCACCTACTTTTTCTTTTACATCCAAAATTCCAGCAACAGAGTATGAACCTGTAGATTCTATTGTTTCAATACACGATTTGCAATGCCCGCCGCCACCTATGAGTATAAGTTTTTTCATTTAGCGTATACTACTTGGTATGTTTACAACTCTGTCCTCCAGCCATTGAGCCCCTTCAAGACTAGTTGAAGGACTATTCTTAAACATTGGAAGCTTATTCATTAGTGTCCAGATTGGCCTCGTCATTACTCCATTAGCATTACTGTATTCTAAAAATCCTTCCCGCTCTTTTCTATCCTTTAAAAGAATACAGTTTAACCAATAATTCGCTTTACAGTGTTTTTGTTCGGTAAAGAAATGAATTCCTTTTGCTTTAAAAAAATCAGCGTACATCCGAGCAGTTTCACTCTTGTTTTCGAGAAACTCATCCAGTTTCTCCATATGCGCCAAACCAATAGCTGCGCCAACATTCGTCAAGCGATAATTGTATCCGACTTCATCATGAAAAAATTCCCATTTGTGCGGAACCTTAGCTGTCGTGGTAATATGCTTCGCGCGCTTTGCCAATTGATCATCGTCGGTAATTATCATACCCCCGCCACCGGTTGTAATTGTCTTGTTGCCATTATAACTCAAAACTCCCATCTTACCATAAGTACCCGTATGTTTTCCTTTGTAATAACTACCTAACGATTCTGCCGCATCTTCAATTACAATAATGTTGTATTTATCGCAAAGTGAAACAAGCAGGTCAATTTTTACCGGATGTCCAAACGTGTGCATCGGAACGCAGGCTTTAATGCGCCGGCCGGTAGTTTTATTCATGCATTCACCTTTGTCGTTGACGTAAGCGTTCTTTTCAAGATAATCCTGCAGTATTGCAACATCAACGCCCATAGTATCTTTTTCACTATCGCAAAACAATGGTATGGCTGAGCAATATGCAATAGCGTTTGCTGTTGCTACAAAGGTTAAGGCTGGACAAATCACTTCATCATTTTGTTTCACATCGGCCAGGATCAGCGCCGCATGAAGCGCCAATGTTCCGTTTGCCGTAGCTATGGCATGCCGGGAGCCGGTAAATTTTGCCGTTATGTTTTCAAATTCACCAACAAATCTTCCCACATAAGAAACAAAAGTGGAATCAATGCATTCTGCTAGATATGTTTTTTCGTTACCTCTGAAAGTTGGTGCATGCAACGGAATAAAATCATGACCGGGATAAAGTTTTTTTATATGATTGGTTACAGACTGGTAATCCATAATTTAAAATTTATTGCAATGAAATTCTTGCAAAGTAAGGTTTGTAAAATTACAAATTATTAAATAAGAACTTCGCGGAATAATATCCCGGGAGAAACCATTTTATTTATTTAAATATTGAATTGCAGCTCGCTTAACTTCATTTTTAAAAACAAACAGAATAATTGCTATGAATAAGACTAATTCCCCCGCGTAAACGAAGTAATTGAATTCGGGGAATACTAGGAACAATATGATGTTGGCAACTACCAGAATTAAAGGCAATCCATAAATTTTCATGAAATTAAATCTGTAAGTGAAATTATTTTTCGTAAGAAGTGCGGCGAAAACTACCGTAATTATTTTTGAAATAAGCCCCGCGAATATTACACCCGGAAGTTTATATTCAGTTACCAGTAACCATGTCACCAGGATCTGGAGTATTGTGCTGTAACTGAAAATTTGAACCATTATCCAGATTTTTCTCGAAAACAGTATACTTGAAAAGTAAAAATATAATATTCCCCTCGCGGCAAAACCCGCGGAGATTAATCCGAGATATTTAAAACTATCATAGAATTCTGTTTTGTTCACAAATAGAATTACAACAAAAGGTACTAAAAGGCAAAATGCAATTACTGTAATAACATTAACACTGGTGAACACATTAAAATAGCGATTTGATTCGCTGGTGGTTTCAAGTTTTTTGTTCCTGTTCCATATCTCATACACTTTAGGATATATTACACTGCTTAAGCCATTTTGTATAAACTCAACACCCAAATAGCAGGTAAGGATAAGTTGATACGAAGCCAGTGTATCTGAATCAATTTTAGATTTTAGAAAATACCTGTCGATATAACTTAGGGCCCAGTTGGCAAGCAGATAAATAAAGAATGGAAAACAGAACTTAGTAAGATCCTGCATGAATGATCTGTCAAATGTAAAGATTGAATGCCTGTAAAATCCTATTGCGGCAAGAACAAAAATTGCGAATCCTGAAATAAGACGTCCGTATATGGGACCGTTCAGCGTATCTGGATACAGGAACAGCCCATAAACAGACAACCCGATCGTGAGAATAAAGTTGATTGAGTTTAATGAGAGATGCAGAACGGGTTTTTTAAAATAAATAACTGAGTTTGTATAAACTTTAAAATATGAGTTGAAGAATCCGGTAATGATTGAGTAAAATCCGAATGGCCAGAAATAAACGCCAATGTCCTGTTTAAACACAAGAGAGAAAACGGAAGGCCCTGCAAGAAGTGAAACTATCAACAGCACAGTTCCTGTTATAAAAAGAAAATTGGAAATGGTTCCGGTGAAACGTTTTTGCTTTTCAGGTTCATCAGCAAGACTAATGTATTTTACACCGAAATATGATTCAGTGGCAAATGAGAACAGGATCTGAAACAGCAATGTAATTCCCTGGTAAAAGCCAAACGCTACAAAATCTCTGCTTGATAGATAATTGGTGTAGAATGGCAAAAGTGCAAGACCTGACAAAACCGGCAGCGCTCCACTAAAAGTGTAAAGGAAGGAGGATTTTAAAAATGATTTACTGATCATATTCTCCGCCGCTTGATTAAAATGTACAGACTGTTTTTGATGGTTGAAAAAACAATGTCATGAATAGTCAAGGTAGTTTTGTATGCTTGCGAAGGTAAGAGAAAAATATCTGCGAAGGTTATTGGACATTTGTGAGAAATAAACAATAACGCGCAAATGGCAGCAATATTGTTGTTCTTTGTTAGGTGATCATTGGTTTTAATTTTTTCTGGATAGAATTCCAGTGAAATGAAACTGGCCGTTTAAATTTGCTAATCTTTCCTGGGAGAGGTATTAGGTCCGCTATTTTAATAGTGATCAGATAAAATGGTGATAGGTTGGTACACCGGAATGGTTTACTGATGAGTTTTACCGGCTAATGAGTAAACAGAAGGAAATTTTTGAATCAGTTGGAAAATGCTTTAAGTATTATGAACTTAATTAGGAAAAGAGTTTAATTTTGCAAAAAGTCTTAAAATGAAAGCAGTTATCCTGGCAGGTGGTCTTGGTTCGCGATTAAAGCCGTTTACTGAGGTTATACCAAAACCTTTATTGCCCATTGGAGAAAAATCTGTAATGGAAATACAAATTGAACGCTTGAAGAAATATGGTTTTGATGAGATTTTTCTTGCGACAAATTACAAAAGTGAATACGTTCAGAATTTTTTTGGAGATGGTTCGAGATACGGTGTAAAACTCACTCTCAGTAAAGAAACCAAGCCTCTTGGTACTGCAGGCCCGCTTACTCTCTTAAAAGACAAGCTTACTGAACCCTTTCTTGTAATGAATGGTGATATTCTCAGTCTGGTCGATTTTGGAAAACTATATTCTTTCGCGGTGGCGCAGCCAAGCAAGTTAACGATCACCATCAAGAAAATTGTTACCGCTTATGCATTCGGAAATATTTTTTTCGATGGAGATAAAGTGACGGGAATTGAAGAGAAACCTGATATCATAACATTTGCGTTGGCCGGCATCTACGTAATGAGGCCCGAGATATTTAATTATATACCTGACGATACGTATTATGGAATGGATTCGCTGATAAAAGGGATGCTTGAGAAAAATGATCCGATAACTAAATACGAGCTGGAAGAATATTGGTTGGATATCGGACGTATAGATGATTACAACAAAGCGCAGGAAATTTACGAGTCGCATTTCAAGGAAGAGCAATAATGAAAAAAATATTAATTACGGGCGCCGGCGGTTTCATAGGTTCCCATCTTACAGAACGTTGTGTTGAGCTAGGATATGATGTTCGTGTTTTAGTACGCTACAATTCAAAGAATAACTGGGGATGGCTGGAAAACAGCCCGGTTAAAAATAATATCGAAGTAATTTCCGGAGATATCCGGGATTATGACTCTGTGGCGAGCGCGTTAAAAGGATGCTCGGAAGTATTTCACCTGGCGGCGCTTATCGGAATTCCATATTCTTACGTTTCTCCTTTGGCTTACGTCCGCACAAACGTTGAAGGTACTTACAACATCCTGGAAGCTTCGCGTCAGCTTGGAGTGAGCAACATAATGATTACCTCTACCAGCGAAACGTATGGAACTGCCCAATACGTGCCTATTGATGAGAAACATCCTCTTGTTGGCCAATCACCTTATTCAGCAAGTAAGATTGGTGCAGATCAGTTTGCTGTAAGTTATTTTACTTCATTCAACATGCCTGTAAAGATTGTGCGTCCGTTCAATACCTTCGGCCCGCGCCAGTCTGCGAGAGCAATAATTCCTACTGTAATTTCTCAGTTGCTTTCAGGAAAAACAATGTTGAAGCTTGGGAACATTACTCCTACACGCGACCTCACATTCGTGAAGGACACTGTTAATGGATTTATCGCCATTTCCAAAGCGGATAAACTTAACGGAAAGGTTGCAAACATTGGCATGAATGAAGAGATATCAGTAGGTGATCTCGTGAAACTTATTGGCGATCTGACAGGCACAAAACCTGAAGTTTCTACTGATGCGCAAAGGGTTCGCCCTGAAAAAAGTGAAGTGGAGCGACTCATGTGCAACAATACTTTGATCCGGGAGAGCACTGATTGGAAACCCGCATACAATCTGAAAAAAGGTTTGCAGGAAACCATCAGTTGGATTGAAAAGAACATGGATAAGTACAAACCGGAAATCTATAACGTTTAGTTCTTCCTTTTTTTCAGGTTCACCACACCCTGTAATCAAATTCAAGATTTTCTCTTCTGGATGTTGGAAGTTGTTTCCCTTTTGAAAGCTCGGGAACTTTTGATTGGACATAAGTCTGAATCTCACTCAGCATGATCATGCCATCACCATTAATGTCTGCTGCTTTTGATTGTAACCCGTCCAGCAAACAATAAGTGAACAATCCGTTTTTCCATTCTTTACTCTCCATCGCGTATTCTGCTCCACCCGCACTGCTGATGACGGTAGCGCCGCTTCCCCTTCGTAAATCGGAAAACAACTCCTGCATCAGCTGAGTGGATTGCGACAGGCCAATTCTTTTTTGAGAAACAACGCCTATGTTTCCTCCGTTACGAAACACAACATCTCCTTCTTCTTTCTTTGTAGCGCCATCATTAGCCGCAACACTGTATTCGTCTTTATCGAGCTCGCCACTGTGGCACGAATCCATAAAAAATAATTTGCGGTAGGGTTTTATGCCGTCAAGAAGTGACTCGAGCTCTTCGAATGTTATTCCTTTTGCATCCGGATTCATGAAGTCGAGATCGTAAGTTGCAAAATAATAATCCATGTTTTTATTCAATACTCCGTGCCCGGCGACGAAAAACAAAACAACATCATTTACGCTGGCAGGCGATAAAAAATCTGATTTTATTTTGAGGATATTTTCTTTTGTTACTTTTTCGTTGATGAGTTCACGTATGACGACTTTATTATAGAGATTACTTTTTTCGAAAAAGTGTACAACATCATCGGCGTCTTTTGCGGCGTAATTCAAGTTGAAATTTTTATCCTGGTAGTTAGACACGCCTATAGACACTATATAAAGATCAGGTTTGGCGGTTTTTTTATTTATAACGGAGAAAGTTTCTTTCATTGATTCAGCGCCTTTTTCATTCAGCACGGAAACCTGGATCTTGTTCTTGCCGGGAATTAGATCTACTGTAAATTCACCGCTGAAATTTGAATTTTTGTTACCTGTTAAGCTTTTTCCGGCAGAACCAAATACCGGAACATCATCCACAAAAATATTTATTCTGTCAAGCAGGTACTTCTCATCTGTCGCATTCACTTTGATCGTCAATTTTCCAGTCTGCTCATCAAATTTGTGTTCAGTAATACTTACTTCCGGCAAGTGAATATCTGCTGAAAGCTGCTCTTCAGTTATGCCCATCTTTTTTAGGCGCTTCTGGTAAGCGTATTCATACGCGCGGATCATTTCAACTGTAGCCACGCCAAGTTCCTTCATAATAATATCGGGGCGGTTGAATTTCAGGTCGAACTGTTCAAACGGATAATATTTTGCTTCGCTGTTCCTTCCTTTGTTTACGTGATAACCAACATACCTGGTTGCTTTCCGCGAGCCAGTAAAATATCCTTTTTCATCCCAAATCAGCCAGTCGCCTTTTTCTGTAATAAAAATTGTTGCAAGCGGATAAATTGTGTTGGCTGTATATTCAGCAAACAATCCTTCTAGAAAATTTGTTGAATATCCATTCTCATTGAAAACTTTTATAACTTTTTCCCATGCTTCAACACTTTTTGTGTCTGCCTCATTGGCGACTTTCAGTTTTTTTGCCAGCTTGTAAAAAAAATCGTACACATCATTTTCTTTCCATTTTTCTGAAACGCTTGGAAGATTTGGCGGAGTCACTTTCCTTGCAAGATCATCCAACTGCCAGATTTTGATAGTCCGGTCTGCATTTGCGGTAATCAGTCGTTTTCCATCTGAAGTTACACTTAGTCCCCAGGTATCTCCAATGTGACCTACAAAACGAGATACTTCATTTCCTTTCAGATCGTATGCTTTTAACGCGCCGTAACTTTGTCCGCTTACAAAATATTTTTCGTTAATAAAGCTGAACACATTGTGCCTTGACCCATTTGAATAATCCAGTATTACCGAATCATAAATACGGCCATTATGTATGATATTTAGACCTGCGTTGTACTTTCCATTCGGATTAAAGCGTTCCAGTTTAAAGTCGCCATATTCAATGCGCGGCTTGTTCTTAGTTATTCTCAGATCTGGTTTTGAAATTTCTTTGGTGAAAAGATTAAATTGCCTGTTGAAATCTGATAATCCGAAATTGCTTGTCCATTGCGTTGCAAAAGAAACAATACTTTCATTTAACGAAGCAGCATAAAAATCATTTCCCGTTCCGGCCATTCTTTTTAGAACTTTCGGTTTTTGATTCTTTCCATTCAATTTTACAATAATCACCTCATCATTCGATCCTCCGCCTACTACGAACGTTTCATTATCAATCCAATCAACCGCCACAACTGAGTTGTCAAATTCTGAAAATTCTGCAAAGTCTAACCATGTGGTGTCTTCAAGTGAATAAATAAATAATTTATGAAGATCACCTGACACTGTACCGCCTGTAAGCAGTTTCCTGCTGTCCGGCGAAAACTTCACAGTGCACGGCTCATATTCTGAAGTTGATTCGGCGACAGGTACCATTTTATTATTGTAAATGGTAAGAAAAGTATCAGCGCACGCAGCAAAATATTTTCCGTCAGCTGAAATATCCACCGCGTCTGCCTGGATGGTTTCATAATAATGATCAACCAGAATTGTATCTGATTTGTTTATGTCCCACAATTTGATTCTTCCATACTGATCGGCTGTAAGAAAATATTTTTCCTTTACCGCAATTGATTTTACTTCGTCATAATAATATTTAGTCACAATCTTTTCATCGTGATGATTGTATTTTCTGATTACTTTTTTAGTTGTCAGGTCCCACAACCAAAGATCGCCTTCTGCATCCGCGCTCAACAATTGATTCGAGTTTACGAATTGTATATCCTCTATTGCGTTTTTATGTCCGGCCAGAACAAAAAGTAATTTCCCTGTCTTAAAATCGAAAATACGGATCTCTCCTAAAGGTTCTGTTTCGTCGTTTTTGCCAAACCAACCGCCAGCCGCCAAATATTTGTCATCAGCCGATAAGGCTATGTCGTAGATCATTCCCTCACTTCCTATTCCAATCTGCGCGAGAATTTCACGCTCCAGTTCTCCCGCTTCAATATCCCACACTTTGATGCTTTTATCATAACTGCCTGTAACAATTTTTTTTCCGTCTGATGTAACGAGCAGATCACGTATCTGTCCCTTGTGTCCATTGGGATTTACAATCAGAAAATTTTCATTTTGGCTGAACAGGCACGTGCATACGAGAAAAAATGATAATACAAGAATTGCCTTCATGCTATAAAAATAGCAAGGATGAATGACTAAAAGGGATTTTAGTAAGAAAAAAAGGAATTGTTTCTTTCAGTAACAACTTTTGCGCGCTAACGCGATTTTTGAATTTTGTTATCAGCGTGCTTCAAAATTATTTTCTCCTTGTATAAAAACTTTTCCTGCGTTGATTCATAAGGACGGTAAACATAATAAATGTAGTTGTCCCTGACTTTTATTCTGTCGGCGGAATAATGTATGATCTTATACATTCCTTCTTCTTTTCCTGTTCTGTAATTTATCCGCTTCATATACTTTCTTCCATCTTTACTGTACACTGCAAACACATTATCCACTGTAAGATCCTTTACCATCTGGTTCTTCCATTCTTTCCAGTTTTTTGGGTGATGATAATCGATCTGCGTGCTGTCCAGTTTATTTCCTTTGGTATCATAATGAAAAAGACAATTCTTATAATGATCGAAGATATGGAGCGTATCTCCGATAACAAACAAAGGAGCAAATAAAGGAGTGTAAAACATAGAACGTGAAAATCCGGTCATTATTGCAGCTGCTTTATGTTTGTCGATGTTGTATTCATCAGCCATTTGTCTGGCCATCAGTTTTTCATTCGGTTTCAGAAAATAATATTCAAAACGGTAAAGATCCATCAGGTCCTTGTCTTCCACGGTAGCAAAAGGAAAATAAGTAGAGTCGTGGGGGTTTTAAAGGGTATAGGGAAAAGCCCGGGCAACGCGCGCGGGATTTTTGTAAAAAAAATAATTGTTAAACGGTTAAAATATATGTTTTACAAG
>CBIHPU010000051.1:0-11832 GCA_966211935.1 uncultured bacterium
CTCTTTCTTTAATGATGTTGAGATACCGGCAAGCGTACCACCGGTTCCGCACGCGCAACAGATATAATCAAAATTTTCTCCCGCTAACTCCGGAATTTCAGCGGCACCTTTTACTGCCAATTCATTGCTTCCTCCTTCAGGAACATAATAGAACGGGCCAAACTTTCCGTGCAACTCAGCAATAAACTCAGCTTCATGTTTATGCCTGTAACTTTCCCTTGTTACAAATGCAAGTTGCATTCCCTGCGCTGATGCGAACCTCAGCACTTCATTTGAATCGCGATTCAACTCTTCGCCTCTTATTACGCCTATGGTTTTAAACCCGAATAATTTTCCGGCGGCAGCAAGCGCGTAAATGTGATTTGAATAAGCGCCTCCAAATGAAAGAAGCGTGTCATGTCCTTCGCGCCGCGCAGCTTCAATATTGTATTTGAGTTTGAAATATTTATTCCCGTGAATGAAAGGATGAATCAGATCGAGGCGAAGCATGCTGACTTTTATTCCCGCGTCTTCAAACAGCGGATCATTCAGAACAGTTAATTCGGGCGATACAATTTTCACGCAATAAAGTTACCTCAAAAAAAAGAGCGGAGGAATTTCTCCCTCCGCCCTGTTTTTTGTCGCAAGAACCTGTCCTCTCAGCTCCCAGACGACAAGGTGATTTAATCCTGAACGATCAGTTTTCCTTTAGTTGCGTTACCGCTTTCCTTATCGCTGATTGAATAGAAGTAAATTCCAGAAGAAAGATCTGCTTTGTCAAGAATGAATTTCGGACCATTGATCAAAGCTGTTCTAACAATTCTTCCTGTTTCATCATACAATTCAAACACACAATTAATTTTTCCTGTAGTTGTTCTTACAGTAATCTGAGTTTGAGAAGAGAATGGATTTGGAGCAAAATCAACAAATACCTGCTGTGGTTCTTCAACTCCCAGAATTGGTCCGGCAATCTGCGCCCTGATGTTTGAACGGGAAGTGTTGATGATCGCGCGGCTCGGGTCACAAGAAATATTCCAAATAGTTTCCACTCTCCATGAACCTGCGGGGTAGTTGGCGTAATTCGGATCAACAATTGTACTCTGCGTACCCGCGGTAATTGCAACCTGCTGCCAGTTACCAGATGAAGTATCATCACGCATCAGAACATAATTATTAACCGGGTTCGCACTTCCCTCAATAGTATATAACGGGTTCCAGGAGAATTGTCCAAGCCCATTGTAAACAATATAAATTGTATTGTGATAAAGTGAAAGCTGACTTTCGTTTCCACAACTGTCAATCGCTGAAATCTTATATCGTTTGGTTGTCACGTTAGGATCGGCAACGGTATCAATAAACTCACCCGGATCATTAACACTTACGGAACCGATGTATGTGTAAACATTCGTAACATCTTCGCGATAGATTCTTACGCTGTCTGCATCAGTGATCATTGTTTTATCCCAATAAATAATATTTGTTAAGGACGCTGTATCAACAGTTACCTGGCAAATCTCAGGTGCGGAAGGTGGATTTTTTAATGATACGGTGATGGTGTCAGTATTCTTCCAGCAACCGTCTGGCTTAATAGTGGTGCAATAATAAGTTCCTGACGCTGCTGCAATCAGTGTGTCATTTGTTTCACCTTGCACGTTCCACTCATAAGAATTTGCGCTACCTGCATATAATAAAACAGAATTACCGGGACAAATATTCTGTGTGCTGCCGCTGGTTATAATTGAATTCTCGGTAATATCACAGAACTTCACAATTGCAGCATCAGTTTCAACACCATGATTCATCACCATACCACCCGACATATAAATCCGTCCGTTTCCGGCAGTCGCTATTCCGGTTGGCCAATCATCACCTGTAAATGATCCTCCAACAGTAGTCTTCCATATCTCCGCGCCTGTTGTGTCAACTTTAAAAAGAGCCCAGTCGCCATTGTAGTTACCAAATGCTCTTGCTCCAAAAAAAAGATTTGATGAGCTGGACGCATAATTCATTGTAGTTGGTGTTAAACCATAACCTGGATAATCGATCTCCTGGTTTACAATTGTTGAACCGGAAGTTTTGTCTATTCTGTAAAGATTCGCATTAGACCATTGCAAAACCGAAAGCACAAAAAGTGTCCCGTTTGGTCCTGAAACCATATCCACAGCTTCTTCTCCTCTTGTATCATTGTCATTCAACTTTTGTCTCCAAACCTCAGCTCCCGAATTATCATACTTGATAACGAGCGCGCATTCGTTTGCGTCTCCCGAACTTTTCGCAGTGAACAACACATATGAGTTCTGGCTTTCAACAATAATCTTTTTCGCCAGCCATTTCTGCATGGTCCAGAATCCCGCTGAATCAATTCCGGACACTTCCTGACTCCATAAAATGGAACCGGTTGGACTGAACCGCTGAACCATCAGTTTCTTATATGGATTAGATCCGTACATATCATAAATTTTCTCACCCACCACATAAAAACGTCCCAGTGCATCTACGTCAAGATCCACTGCGGTTGATTGCCACAAAGCGGCGCTTGCCGGAGTTGTCTGAACAACTGCGGTTCCGGTAGGATCGACTTTTGCAACGCAAAAATCCTGCACGCCATTTGCACCGCCGGCAGTGTATATGTTACTGCTGTTATCTACATACATACAGGTATGCGTATAACCGGAATTCAGGCTTGTTGCATAAATAGGCGAACCAATGGAGTCGAAAGTTGCGACCATGGATTGTCCCCACGCCGCGTCAGCAAGTATCCCTATATTATAGCTCGCGTTGTGATCCATATCGCGTGGAGTATTACTGTTGCCGTTGTAATCAAGAACGTTCTGCCATAAAATATTTCCACCGGCGTCATATTTTGACAACAACACATCTGTCTGGCTCGATTCGTTGTTTACATATCCCATTGAATAGATCGAATAATTTCCCTGTGCAACGATTTTTGTATTTACGTCTACAGGATTTCCAACACCGTTGAAAAAACCATCCCACTGAAATGTACCGGCGGAACTGAATTTTACAATCACAAGGTCCTGTGAAGATCCTGACGGACTTCCGTTTCCGGCTATAATTGCATTGTTTCCATTATCAAGATGCAATGAAACGCCCTTATCCACTCCCGCGCTGTTATAATTTGTCGTCCACTGAAAATTTCCGGCGGCGTTGAATTTTGTACAGAAGATATCCGGGGCGCAACAACCGCTGGTTTTTGTTCCTCCTATATAAACATTGCCCACAACATCAGTTCTGATACCTGTTGCCTCAGTTTTATTGTAGGAAACATCATTGTAGGAAGTAGCGTAAGATAATAAGCCTGCGCTGCTGTATTTTGAAACGCGGGTATAACCATCTGAACTACTTGTAAGATGGTTTACCGCAATGTAACAGTTGCTGGCTGCGTCCAGCACCATTTCTCCCGGATACGCTTCAGTCTGACCACTCACATGAAATTTTTTCACCCACTGCTGTCCGCCGGACGCATTATACTTAATCAGGAATGCGCTGAGATTTGTTGAAGAAGTGTCTGCCATTGTACCCGTAACATATGAGTTACCGCTTCCGTCAATTTCAATATTGGTTCCGCAATCATCTGCAGCTGCAGTTCCGTCAATTATCTTAGTCCAGATGACGTTACCGGCAGAATTAATCTTTAGCGTGATATATTCGTAATCTCCATTAACGGAATCTTTGATCTTTCCGGTAACATATGCAGCATTGCTCGCATCAACTACCACATCAAATGCTTCACCAATTGTATAACCTGCAGGAACAATTTTCTTTTCCCACAACAAAGTTCCTGCTGACGAGATAAGACCCACGGAAAGTGAATCAGTATTTGCGCCAACAAAATATACGTTGTTACTGTTGTCCAGCGCAATTGCCTGCGCCTGGCTGTTTGTATAATATCCGCAAGGAATCAACTGTTCCCATACAAGGCCACCAGCCGGTGATAATTTCACTACAGTCGGTTTCCATATCCACCCGGAGGTAATGAAAGACTCGCCGCACAAATAAATATTTCCGGATCCATCAACTTCGATGTCATAAGCCCAGTTATTATCGTTTGATGCCTGGTTGTATCTGAAATTGCTTACTGCTGCACCTGAGTTATCAAATTTTGCAACAACTGCATCTGCACTGGTATTAGACAACAGGTAATAATATCCGTTGTTATCTTTTACACTTTTCAGTGCGTTTTCCTGATCACTTTGCTGACCATTATTGCTTTTAACCCATTGAACAGAGGGCGGGGAGTTCTGGGCGCCTGTTATCAGCACACTACAGAGAACACTAAGATTAAGTACGAATTTTTTCATGTTGAGGACATTTTTTGATTTGATGACCCAAAGGTATCCGATTATCTCTTTTGAGTGTGGAAAAGAATTAATAAATTTAAGGCTTCAGGGCGGGGCCAACTTAACATTTGAAATTGATTTTCAGCCTATTAGAACACCATCGTGCTAAATTTCATGCAAGGTACTAAAGACCAAAATAAAGAGCCCTTATTTGCGCTGATAAAGTCGCTTAATTCAACTGAAAAAGCATATTTCAAAAAGTTCGTTGGTGCTGATGAGAATTCCAATTACCTCAAATTATTTGACGCGATAAATTCGCTTCCTGACTACGATGAAGAAAAGATCCTGAAAAAATTCCGGGGAGAGAAATTCGGTAAAAACCTTTCTGTATCAAAAAGCTATTTGTTTGAACTGATAATGGACAGCCTGCGTTCCTATCACCGCAACAGATCCTTTACACTGAAGGCGGAAAATATGTTAGGTAATCTGCGGATACTGCAGGAAAAAGGGTTGACTGAAATTTTTGAGAAGCAGCTTGAAAAGGCGAAAGAGTTCGCTGAAAAAAATTAACTTACTTTTAATTTTCTTGAGATGCTGGAACTTGAGCGACCGCATAACTTCAATAAGACAAAAAGTAATGTAAGCATACAGCAGAAGCAGGAAGAAGAGCTCATAAAAATTTTAAACCGCATCCGCATAGCTAAAGTGAATGAAAAAATTCTGAACTGGCTTTACAAGAATGAAAAGGTCAAAAATGCGGAAGATAAAAAAGCACTGGATGAGCTGATAAAAGATCCGATCTGCTATGAAGCGATAGAGCATTTCAATTTTACCGGTAAGAATAGTTTCTATTCCGTCTGGAGTTTTTATTACTACGCGCTTGGGGACTTTGAAAAGAGCCTGGAGATGAAAGAGCGGCAATTACGTAATTACCAGGAAAATCCGGTATTCAGAAAAGGAAACGAAAAATATATGCTGCTTGTACTTGGCAACATATTATCCATTTGCCATACTGCATGTAATAAAGAAAAGTTCAGCAAATATTTTTCTGTTCTGGAGGAAGAACACAAAAACGCGAAAGAAAACGAATTGCTGGTGCTGGAACAATCCGTGGCTTTTTCCATCTTACATTATTTGATGCTGGAAAAATATGAAGAAGGAGCAGCTCATATCAATGACAACGAAGAAAGGATCCTGAATTCATTCGAAAAATTTTCCCTGATAAGACAACTGGATATTTGCTATAACAGTGTGATCATTTTCTTTAAATTAAAGGATTTCAGGAACGCGTTAAAATGGCTGAACCGAATTTTGCAAAATAAAAATCTGGATGACAGAGAGTTTATGCATTGTTACACCAGGATCATGCAACTTATGCTCCATTATGAAATGAATAACACAGAACTCGTAAATTCGTTGCTGCGATCCACCTACAGGTATCTTTCAAAGCGGCAGAGAATTTATGATTTTGAGGAAGTAATGCTTGGTTCGATGAAAAAAATAATACAAACGGGTGGTGGAGAAAAAACCAAAGAAATTTTCACGGAACTGAAAGTTGAACTGGAAAAAATAAACGCAGACCCCTATAAAAAACACGCAATGGATCACTTTGATTATATCTCCTGGTTGACTGGCAAACTTCAATCCGCAAGACGCAATAACTGATGAAAAACTTCGCTAAAATAGTTTCCGTTGTTTTCCATCCTTCATTGATGCCCTCGTGGCTCATTTTCATTTTTCTCTGGTTCGGCGATAAGAGTCTGCAATTGCAGGGATCAAGAAAAATGCTTTTGTTCCTCATCTTTTTCGTCTTCACCGCCGTATTACCTTTACTAAATGTTTTAGTGCTGAAATATATGGGCTTTGTAAAAAACTTCCAGATGGATGACCGCAGGGAGCGTACTTTGCCATATCTGGTGGGCCTTATTTATTACGGCGGATTGTTTTATCTTTTATATGGATCGGATATTCCGCTTTTTTATCCCGCCTTAATAGCGACCGGATTTGTTGTGATATTTGCTACCATGCTCATCAACAGGAAATGGAAGATCAGCGCGCACATGATGGGAGCGGGAGCATTTCTGGGAGCAATGCTTATGTTCTCAACTATTCATCGTATTGATATGGTTCCGTTCTTAAGTTTGGCATTTTTTATTGGAGGAGCCGTTGGCTTTGCGCGACTATATCTGCAAAAGCATAGCGCAAAGCAGGTTTATCTTGGTTACGTGCTTGGGCTTTTTCTTTCAGTATTGATTATCCCGGTTTCACAGGTAATAATATTTAATTTTTTGTATTAGATGATTTTTGTAACAGGCGCAACCGGATTACTTGGCTCACATTTGTGTTACCGTCTGCTAAAGGAAGGTAAAAAAGTTATTGCGCTTAAACGCGCGGGAAGCCGTACTGAAAATACACGTGAGATCTTCGGGTATTACGGCGAACCTCAGCTATTTTCTTCCCTCATTTGGGAAGAAGGAGACATACTTGACCTTTTTTCGATAGAAGATATTCTGAATAAGTACGCCATAAAAGAAATTTACCATTGCGCGGCTTTAGTCTCTTACGAGAAAAAAGATGTAGATAAACTTTATGTCATGAACATTGAGGGGACAGCGAACATGGTGAACGCCGCTCTTATACATAACATTGAAAAATTCTGTCACGTAAGTTCAATTGCCGCACTGTCTTCTCCAGGCAAAAGCGAAGTAATCACTGAAAAAACACCGTGGAAATCATCTCCGCAACACACCACTTATTCAATAACCAAATATGGCGCGGAACGCGAAGTATGGCGCGGTACCGAGGAAGGACTAAAGGCTGTGATCATTAATCCGTCTTTGATTATCGGTCCAGGTTGCTGGAATCAGAGTAGCGGAGTGTTGATCAGTAATGCAAAAAAAGGAATACGTTTTTTTACTGATGGCGGGGCAGGCGTTGTGGATGTTCGTGATGTTGTGAAAGCAGCTTATGAATTGATGGAGAAAAATATTTTCAATGAAAGATTCATTTTGAATGCTCAGAACATTCATTACAAAAAGATGCTGTCTATACCGCTCAAAGAATTTGGTCATGCTGAGCCGCGAATAGAAATCTCCAAAACATTTTTCCGCGTGGGATACCGCGCCGAAAGATTGATGTGCATTTTTAATGGCAAGAAGCCGCGGCTTGCAAAAGAATTTTTAAAAAGCGGATTTGAAGTGCAGGAATATTCCAGTGAAAAAATTGAAAAGGCGCTGAACATGAAATTTATTTCACCAGAGGAATCTTTTAAGTGGGCCTGCAGTTTTTACAAAGAAGAAAAAGTTGTCGGTGGACACAGAGTAGAAAATCAGTAATCGAATGTTTGAGAAACCTAAATTGGATCCGGACGATTATTATATGAGCGAAGAAGGTTACATGGTCTTCACGGAAAAGTATCATTTAAAGCGAGGCTATTGCTGCAAGAGCGGATGCAAACATTGTCCTTACGGATATAATAAGAAGACGGGGTTGTTTGATAAGAAAAAACCGGGGGAAGTTTAGAAGGTTTGGAAAGTTAAAACCCCGTAGTAGCTGCGTAAAACTTTCAACTTCCAACTTTCTCAACTTGTAACTTCCAACTTTCTCACTTAATCCTCACGCAAACATTTTTCGGTTCTGTAAAGAAATCAAATGCTTCAAATCCACCCTCTCTACCTACTCCACTCGACTTTACGCCACCAAACGGAGTACGAAGATCTCTGAGCAACCAACAATTTATCCATACAATTCCCGCGTGAATTTTTTCTGCAACACGGTGGGCACGCGTTAAGTTTTCTGTCCACACAGTTGAGGACAATCCATAAATTACGCTGTTAGCCCATTCAATTACCTGCTCCTCAGAATCAAAGGGAGCTATTGTTACAACCGGACCAAAAATCTCTTCCTGGTTTGTTCTGCATTCGTGAGAAAGTCCTTCGATAATTGTGGGTTCAATATAATATCCGTTCTCAAATTCTCCAGGAATGATTTTTCTCTTTCCTCCACATAAAACTTTTCCTCCTTCATCCTGCGCAAGTTTCACATAGGAAAGAATTTTTTCCATATGTCCTTCTGAGACGACTGCTCCGATTTTTGTTTTTTCATCCGAAGGATTTCCAACTGTAAGTTTCTGCGCACGCTCAACAAAATCTTTTTTAAACTTTTCGTACAACGGGCGCTCAACGTAAATTCTGGATCCACACAAACAAATTTGTCCCTGGTTGGAAAAAGAAGAATGCAATGTAGTTGACAGCATTTTTTCATAATCGCAATCCGCGAAAATCAGGTTGGGATTTTTACCTCCAAGCTCAAGCGACAACTTTTTAAATTTTGGAGCGGCAACAGAAGCGATATGCGCTCCGGTTTTTGTTCCACCCGTAAATGAAATAGCTGCAACGTCTTTATGAGAAACAATTGCGTTACCCGCTTTGCTTCCCAAACCGTGAACAATATTTAAAACTCCGGGAGGCAGGCCCGCCTGCATGCAAATTTCAGATAAGAGATACGCCGTCATTGGAGTTACTTCACTTGGTTTTGCAACAACAGTACAGCCAGCGGCAAGAGCAGGAGCTATTTTCCAGCTGAAAAGATAGAGCGGAAGATTCCATGGCGAAATGCAACCGACCACGCCGAGCGGCTGACGAAGCGTGTAGTTGATGGCGGTATCTTCCATGCTGTGCGCATGCGCCGAGTAATGTAAAATTCCGGTTCCGTAAAAATTGAAATTTGCCGCCGCTCTTGGAATGTCAACTGTTTTCGCGAGCTGAACAGTTTTACCGTTATCCTTGCTTTCAGCATACGCGAGTCGCTCAAGATTTTCTTCTATAAGAGCGGAAATTCTTAATAATATCCTGGAACGTTTTTCTTTCGGCATAACGCTCCACTCAGGAAAAGCTTTTTTTGCAGCAGCAACTGCTTTCTCCACATCTTTCTCATCACTGTCAGGGATCATCGAATAGATCTTTCCGCGAGAAGGATCGTAATTCTCAATAAAATTTCCGTTTTCAGGTTCAACAAGCTGACCGTTTATATAGTTTTTTATTTTTTCCATTTGAATTGAAATCTGGGTACAATAAGACACAAAATTATAATTAAAAAGCTTCATCGGACTTTTAGCTGCATCAACTCCACTTTCAAAAAACTGTGGTAAATAATTGCCGTTATACAAACGCCTTTTATCTATTAAAGAATGACACGAATCATCAAGGCGTCTGGTTACACTGTTTTTTTATTTGCTTATTCTACCTCTTTCTGTATTTTTGCACTCCAAAATCACCGGCGCCTATAGCTCAGCCGGTTAGAGCATCAGACTCATAATCTGAGGGTCCCTGGTTCGAGCCCAGGTGGGCGCACAAAAAAAATCCTGACATTTACGTCGGGATTTTTTTATTCATGTCTGCTAGCAACCAAATACAATCATTATGGTGGAATTCTGAAAAGGATTGCGTTGAAGTAATTGACCAACGTCTCTTACCTCATCGTTTTAATATTGTCCAACTCAAAACTATTCAGGACGCAATTCATGCAATAAAAGACATGACGGTGCGTGGTGCTCCTTTAATTGGTGTAACAGCTGCATACGGATTTTACCTCGCAACAAGAGAATGTTCTGAAGAAAATTTTAAATCCGAGATCAAGATCGCTTACGAATTGCTGCTTGCAACCCGTCCTACCGCTGTAAACTTAAAATGGGCGCTTGATGAGATGATGAAAAATATTAAAGGAGAAACTATTCTCATGCACGTTAGAAAAAAATCTTTTTTGCTGGCGGAAGAAATAAGGAAAGAAGATATTGAGATGTGCAGAAAGATCGGTGAGCATGGATTAAAAATTCTTGAAGAAATTTCCCGCAAAAAAAACGGCGATACAATAAATATTCTCACGCACTGCAACGCGGGCAGATTGGCTTGTGTTGAATGGGGAACAGCGACTTCACCAATTTATCATGCGCATCAGAAAGGAATAAAGGTTCACGTCTGGGTGGATGAAACACGTCCAAGAAACCAGGGTGCTGCGCTCACCGCTTTCGAATTGGGGCAAGCTGGTGTGCCGCATACTTTGATAGCGGATAATACCGGCGGTCTTCTGCTGCAGAAAGGAATGGTAGATTGTGTAATTGTCGGTGCTGACAGAGTAGCTGCAAACGGAGATATTGCCAACAAAATTGGAACCTACCTGAAAGCCTTAGCCGCGAAAGACAATAATATTCCATTCTACGTTGCTTTTCCGTCTTCAACAATTGATACCTCAATAAAAAACGGAAACGAAATAAATATAGAAGAGAGAAGTGAAGATGAAGTAAGATATGTGAGAGGAAAAAAAGGAGATGAGATTGCAGACGTGCTTATTTGTCCTGAAAATACGCGGGCGCTCAACTACGGTTTCGATATAACTCCAGCGGAACTTATATCACAATTTATTACAGATAAAGGAATAATAGAACCAAAAAGTCTACTTTTATAATAATGATCGATGAAGGTTATATAAAATTCAATTACCGTTGGGACCAGGATGTTCTGCCTATAGATTTTGAGTGTTTCGATCTGATCCACTACCGTGATTATCTTTACAAAAAGGGATTGGTTGGCTACGACTATGATCACGACGTAAGTTTCGGCAACATCAGTCAGCGTTACCATCACGATCAGTTCATTATTACCGGAACACAAACCGGTCACCTGCCGAGTCTTTCTACTGCTGATCTTTCACATGTTATTTCTTTTAACATTGACGAAAACAGTCTGGTTGCGAGCGGACCTGCGAAACCTTCGTCGGAGTCGCTGACCCACGCGGCTATTTATGCAGCCAGGCAGGATATTAATGCCGTAATTCATGTTCATTCACCACTGCTTTGGAAACACTATTATAATAGTATAGAAGGTATCAGCGAGAAAATTGCTTACGGCACTCCCGAACTTGCCCGGGCTGTTATTGAATTAGTGAGTTCTGGAAAAGGTCCGGGGATTTTCCTTACCAGAGGTCATAATGACGGAATTTTCGCTTACGGAGCTGATCTGGACAGCGCTTTTAAGGCTTTGCGAGCTCTTCTGGATGGGGTTAAAAGCTCATAAAAGGATTTTTTTAGCTTTTCCGGCCCTGAAATAATCTTTTAAAATTTGTGAGGTTAATAATTCCTTAGTATCTTCGCAGCCCTTTTAGAAAAAGAGTATTTAAAATTAATTGTCGTGAATACAAGAAGTTATAACACAGTTAGCGCGAATAAAGCCACCGTTAAAAAAGAGTGGTTGATAGTTGACGCTGAAAATGAGGTAGTTGGCCGTCTTGCATCAAAGGTTGCATACCTTTTGCGCGGAAAGCACAAAGCATCTTACACTCCACACGTTGATTGCGGAGATAACGTAATCATCATTAATGCGGAGAAAGTTCGCTTTACCGGAAAAAAAATGTCGGATAAAGAATATATCCGTTACACAGGATATCCCGGAGGTCAGCGTTTTGCAACTCCAAGAGAGTGGCTTAACCGTAAACCGACTGAGATCCTTCGTCACGCAATTCATGGAATGGTTCCAAAAAACAGGCTGGGTGATCTTCT
>CBIHPU010000052.1:0-11816 GCA_966211935.1 uncultured bacterium
ACTATTTACTACAACCTGTATTGTATCATCATCTGAACAAACTCCGGAAATTGTATATACAATAGAAAAAGTTCCTGCTCCGCTTACAGAAGGATCAAATGTTCCGTTTGTTGAGTTTGTAATTCCAGTTCCTGACCACACTCCACCACCTTGAGCTGCAGTAAGAGTAACAGTAGCTGATGTTGTGCACAAACTGCCGGGAGGGTTAATGGTCGCGTTTGGTTGCGCGTTCACTGTCACCACTTCCTGATCAGAGGAAGGACAGGCGCCACCGATTGTGTAGGTAATTGTAAAAGTACCAACTCCGGAAACTGATGGGTCAAAAGTTCCGTTTGCGGCGCTGGTAATTCCAGTTCCACTCCATGATCCGCCGGCAGGAGTTGCAGACATATTGAAAGCAGCCGTGTTGGAACATACGGTACCAGCAGCGTTAATGGTTGCATTGCTTCCACTGTTTACAATCTGTTGTTCTGTATCATTTGCTGAACAGCCTGCGGCGTCAGTGTAAGTATAAGTAATTGTAAAAGTCCCTGTTCCTGCTACCGCAGGATCAAATGTTCCATTTCCTGCATTTGTAATACCGGTTCCACTCCATGTTCCGCCCGCTGGTGTTGCAGAGAGATTAAATGCAGGAGCAGAAGTACAAACCGGAGTTGTCGCTGAAATAGTAACTGTAGGAGAAGGAACAACTGTAACTGTTACAGGGACGCGATATGTGCCCGGACACGTTCCGACATAAAAAGTTGTTGTAGCAGTAAGAGGAGAGGTAGTGAATGTTGTTCCGGTTCCAACCTGGTTCCCCGCAACAAGCGCGTCATACCATATGACGGATACGCCAACAGGTGGAGTTCCTCCAAGCGTCGCGGTTAGTGTTGCAGCGGTATTGTAACAGACAGTATCGTTAAGCGCGGTGATTGTAAAATTTGTAACTGATCCATTTGTAATTCCGGGACAACCTCTCAAGGCTCCGTTGGGCGGAAATTCGGTGAGTCCAGGAGAATTTGTTGTTCCGTTGTTACCACCATTAGAATTTCGCGTCGGAGTTCCTGAAGAAACACCAATGTAACCGCCGCCGCCGCCGCCGCCTGGTCCTTCCGCTTCGCTGGTTCCGAAAGTAGGACTGATGACCTGGTTTCCTCCGTTTCCTCCGTTGGTATTACAAGTTAATGTATTTGCAACTGATCCAACGGCGTTTAGTACAATTACTCCACCGGCTCCACCACCTCCGGCTCCATCAACACCTGACGGAAAGTTTGATCCGCCCTGCTCATTAGCGCCGTTTTTAACATTTGACTGAATTGTACCACTTCCACTAATATTTCCGTAAACCATTAAATAGACTATTCCTCCACCGTCTCCTCCGGCTCCTCCAGCCGAGGCATTCTGATCTCCCGCACCACCACCTCCACCAAAAAATAATCGTCCGGTTGAGTAATCAAGTGGCCTTCCTCCCCAACCGGCCGCATCTCTATTCCTTGAATCACCACCCCAGCTACCGTTGCTGGGGCCAAGTGTTGTAGCATTCTGATTTGAAGATGAAAATGAATATCCTCCTCTTCCTCCGCCGGCGGAATTAATCGCTGTTAATCCTGAAATATTAGGATCATCCAGGTTCCATGCTGAAATATACCCGGCAGTAGAAACATCAGGGATTCCAAATCCCTTCCAATTACTTACGTTCAATGAAGCATTTGCTCCACCGCCGCCTCCACCGTTGTGAGCGTCTCCGCCTCCACCCGCGTTTGCAGCTGCGCCCCGTCCATATCTTCCACCATAAATATCGTAATCCGATTGATATCCTATAAGACCCTCTCCTTTTTCCGCTCCATATTGAGCATCGGTTGAAGCAACATCATTTACTCCATAAGTGGTGACGTTATCTCCAACAAGCGATCCTCCGCGAAATCCTTTTCCATTTGCATCTATTGTTCCGCCTGCATTTATAATTGTATTCCCTTCCACCTCAACTGCCAAAACTCCTCCTGTTAATCCGTTCCAGTCGTCACAGGTTAATATTCCACCTGAATTAATGGTGAGAGAAGTGTAGCGAGGCACACGGACAACAACGGTCTTAAAATTAGATCCGTGATAATATGTGTTTTTTACCGGGCAATCCAAATTAATGGTTGTAGCATCCGGGATTGATTTAACCTGTGCAAATTCAAATAAGCCCGCGTTATAATAATCTGTTATTTTCCCCCATGTTGTATCTTTTGGCAGTCCAAAAATTCCACTCTGGTACCCATTGATCGCTACGCCGGTGACGTTGTATATCATAACGAGATCACCGGGAGCAAGGTTTCCGGTAAATCTACCGTTCGCATTCATTGAACTAGAGGACACCCATAAAGCAGTACTGCCTGCCACAATATTGGAAGTCAAATGGGTATATTCGTTAACTATAGTATTGGCTGCAGTAACAGTTATTGCACCGTCTTTTCCGCGCTGACCAAAAACCAATCCTGTAATAAATAAAGGGGCGAGAAGTAAAATACTGAGTCTGTGTATTTTCATACTGATAGGAGTATTAACTTATGCAAGATAGGTGAAAATGCGGAAATCCACCATTAATTCACCCCTCAAAAAAAAGCAATGGTCGAATTTGAGAAAAGCAATATTCGCAATCAAAATAACATTTTTAATAAAAATAAAGGCTGAGGTAATCTGATTATCCCGCAACAAAAGAAAAAACGGAAATATCAATTGAAATAAAAAAATAACAGCATACAAAATGCCGATAAATAAAAGATAGTTGAAAGCTTTGCATCGATTGCTGGCATCAACAGATATTTGCTTTATGAATCAAAAACAAAAAACCCCGCCGTTAAGCAGGGTTTGTGTTGTCCGACTAGGGCTCGAACCTAGACTCTTCTGAACCAAAATCAGACGTGTTGCCAGTTACACCATCGGACAAAAAAACTTCCCAGTTTTTGAGGAGCGCAAAATTACAAAAAAAAGATAATTAACAACAACGAAAAATTTCGTAAAACAATAAACACCTTGTTAATCAGGTTTTAAAACGTAAATTCGCACGCTACAGTGCCTTAAATTTTCGCACTTTATGAGGAATTATAAACTGATTAACACCGTAGTTGGGTGGCTCGTTTTCGCTATCGCAACTTTCACCTATGTATCAACAATAGAAACCACAGCCAGTTTCTGGGACTGCGGGGAATACATTGCCTGTGCAGACAAACTTGAAGTGGGTCACCCGCCGGGTGCACCTTTCTTCCTTTTAATTGGTCGATTATTTATTCTCCTGGGGGGCGACAATCCTGCCACTGCAGCAAAATGGGTGAACATAATGAGCGCGCTCTGCAGTTCTTTTACAATCCTGTTCCTCTATTGGTCAATTACGCGACTTGGCGTAAAGCTGATGAATGTAATGAAGACCGAATTCAATACAGCCCGCGCAATTGCAATTATCGGTTCCGGTGTTGTTGGTGGTCTTGCCTATACTTTTTCAGATTCATTCTGGTTTTCGGCTGTTGAAGGTGAGGTATATGCGATGTCTTCGCTTTTCACCGCGGTAGCTTTCTGGGCCATATTAAAATGGGAGGAAGAAGCTGATAATCCTTCGTCGGTAAGGTGGCTGATCTTTATCGCATACCTTGTTGGATTATCAATTGGCGTCCACTTACTTAACCTCCTTGTAATTCCCACAATCTGCTTCATTTATTATTTCAGGAAATACAAATACAGTTTTTCAGGATTGTTGCTGTGCGGCCTGATATCTGTTTTAATTCTCGGAGGAATCCAGGGTGTTTTGATTCCGAATATTGTAAAGTTTTCCGCCGATTATGAGCTGGCATTTGTAAATGATTTCGGACTACCGTTCAACAGCGGAACAATTTTCTATTTCGCGCTGATGCTGGTTGGACTTACAACAGGTATTTTATATTCAATTCGCAGAACCGAATCTCTTTTCAAAATTTTCATTGTGTCAACGGGACTGTTCGCTTTTCTTGCAGTAGTTAGCGGCGCAATGTCGGGAACAAATACAGGAATGTCGGTCTTTCTGAGACTTGTTGGATTTGCCGGAATTATTTATGCGCTTATTGTTCTTAAGAAAAAACCCGAGGTATTGCATCACATCATGGTTAGTCTTGTTGTTTTGTTATTGGGTTACTCATCATTTTTTGTACTTGTTATCCGCTCACAGGCCAACACGCCAATGGATGAGAACAATCCTGAAAACGCGATTTCATTGCTTTCATATTTGAATCGTGAACAATATGGAGACTGGCCAATTGTGAGAGGGAATTATTACAATGCTCCTTTGGATGAAAATGAACGATACCTTGATGGTAGTCCAATCTACGCTCAGGATACTGTAAGTAAAAAGTATGTTGTAATTGACGATCGCAAACAATCGATACCGAATTACGACAAGCGCTTTGTAACCTTCTTTCCGAGAATGTGGAGTACGCAGCCAAACCACGAAGCAGCTTATAAACATTGGGGGAATATTGAAGGCAGGGAAAGCGGCGCGTTTGACGAAGAAGGCAAGCCAATTATGGTTCCTACATTCAGCGAGAATATAACTTACTTCCTCAACTACCAGATGCGTTACATGTACTGGCGTTATTTCCTTTGGAACTTTGTGGGAAGACAAAATGATATTCAGGGTTTAACCGATAACTGCACTGAAGGCGGTGTTATAACTGGCTTTGATTTCATTGATGAAAAGATCAAGTGTGGTGAGAAAAGTAAAATGCCATACATCACGCAGAACAATAAGGCAAACAATAAATATTATATGCTTCCCCTTATCCTGGGAATCATTGGTCTGCTTTTCCATGTATTGAGAAATCCGAAAGATTTCTTTGTTTGCATGCTGCTGTTTTTCTTTACCGGTTTTGCCATAGTAATTTATCTTAACCAGTATCCGTATCAACCACGTGAACGTGATTACGCCTATGCAGCTTCATTTTACGCATTCGCCATCTGGATAGGTCTTGGTGTTATGGGAATATTTGAAGGATTGCTCGGTAACTGGAAAAATAAATCTGCCGCTGCAAATAATACTCCAGACTCTCCGAAAAATTCAGGCGCGCAAATGGGAATTGCAGGTTTATCACTAATTGTTGGACTTGTAGCTCCGATATTGATGGCAAGCGAAAACTGGGATGATCACGACCGAAGCAAAAGAACAATGGCGAGGGATTTCGCGATAAATTACCTGCAGAGTTGTGAGAAGAACGCTGTGTTGTTTACGAACGGTGACAATGATACGTTCCCGCTTTGGTACGCGCAGGAAGTTGAAGGCATACGTACAGATGTACGTGTAATCAACTTAAGTCTGCTTCAGACTGACTGGTATATCGACCAGATGCGCCGCGCTGCATATGATTCTCCTCCTGTTCCTTTCACAATAGCCAGAGAAAAGTATGAAGGCAGTAAACGTGAGGTTGTTTATCTGCAGCAACATCAGAAGATCGGCTATATGGATATTGACAAAGCGATTGAGTTTGTAGCGAGTGATGATTCAAGAAACAAATTGCAATATGGCGGCCGCGATTTCGATTACCTGCCAACAAAAAAATTCCGTGTGCCGGTTGATTCCGCGACATGTGTGAAGAATAAAGTTGTTCCTCCCGGCATGGAAAACCGGATCGAAAAATTTATTGAGTGGGAAATTTCAAAGAGTTATATCACGAAAAATGATTTGATGATACTGGATCTTCTTAATGGCTTTAAGTGGGAGCGCCCGATATACTTTGCGGTTACAACCGGACCTGAAAGTTATCTGAATCTCCAGAATTATTTCCAGCTGGAAGGTCTGGCTTACCGATTGGTGCCGATTAAATCTACGAAAGACGAAATGATTCATCAGACACGTGTCTACTCAGATAAAATGTATGAAAACATTATGAGTGAAGACAGGAATAAATGGGGCTGGGGAGGAATGGATAATGTGTCAGGTGACGGAGCAAACATGGATGAGAACTGCATGCGTATGGCTATGAACATGCGTATACAAATGACTACTCTCGCTTCTGTTCTTATCCAGGAAAATAAAACTGAAAAAGCGAAGAAAGTGCTGGATAAAATGATGAAGGTAATGCCGGAGAAGAATGTACCTTACGACGGAACTCTTTATACCGCAGTAGTATTGTATTATCGACTCGGAATGGCCAAAGAAGCAACTGACCTGGCCAAAAAACTGTTCGGAATTTTTGAGCATGACGCTAATTTCTATTATAGCATTGATGACGAAGAGCAGGATGCTTATGGCCGTGAAATAAGAAGTTGCCAGGAAATTCTTCAGGGTCTGAGAGACATGGTTACGAATCAATCAATGATCGAAACCAACGAGAAGATGAAAAACGAACTAAAGGCTACAGCGTCAAATTTCCAGATGCGCGTAGCTAATTTATATGGTAAATAATTTTATGAATGAATCTGCTGGTAAGTCCGCCGTACTTTGCAAGAATGTTTTATCCGGACGCGATCTGGAGAAAAGTTCCCGCTGATTCAACTGAAAAAAAAGTTTATCTCACTTTTGATGACGGACCCATTCCTGAAGTAACGGAATGGGTTCTTTCATTTTTACGGGAAGAAAAAATCAAAGCCACCTTTTTCTGCGTTGGAAACAATGTTGAGCTGCACCCTGAAATTTTCAGGAAAGTAAAAGAGGAAGGTCACATTTGCGCGAACCATACTTTTAATCATATCAGCGGCTGGCAAACTCCCAACAACCAGTATTTCGAAAACGTTGAGCGGTGTGATAAATATTATTCTAATCGATTATTTCGTCCGCCGCACGGAAGAATCACATTAAGCCAATACAGCAAACTAAAAAGAAAATACCAGTTTGTGTTCTGGGATGTTGTAAGTTTTGATTTTGATAAAAACACGAGTCCGCAAAAATGTTTTGAAAACGTATGCAACCACACGCGCAACGGATCAGTAATTGTGTTTCATGACAGTGTTAAGGCACAACGCAATTTAGAGATCGCTTTACCTCAATCAATAAAATTTTTGAAAGAAGAAGGTTATTCCTTTGGATTGCTATAGCAACTGAATAAGCCGCAGCAAAAAAAAAGGAAGCAAAAGCATTCCATCCACCAGCAAAGAAAAGTAAAGCCTGTTTCTGCCAGGATTTGAAAAAGCAATTGTGAGGCCTGTAATAATCCCTGTAAGGATCATTGCGATTACAGTTTCGGACGAAAATTGCGGAACAAGAAAAAATAGAATAAAGAGCAGGGAGAGAGTTATCCCAACAATTACAGAAAAACGTATCCCATAAACAACTGGAATTGAACGGATATTCCGGTCCGCATCTTCGTGAACATCTCTGATATCAAATGGCCCGCAAATTGCGGCCAAAAAAAAAAAAACATATGCACCGATCAGAATCATTTTTCCGGCATACATGTCAGGATAAAAAATTAAAAAAGGTATAACCACGGATGTTAGCGCCCACACAAAACCGATAACAAAACCCTTAACAGCAAATATTTTTCTAAGTGGAACCGGGCCGAGATAATATAAAAGCGACAATAACGCCGGTGCGGAAAAATAAAAAATCAATTCAGAAGGAAAACGAAATATGAAAAAGACAATAGCTGCAGCGGATAGTGACACAAGAAAAGTCATGAACGTAAAATGCTGCCTGTACCATTTTTCACGTGACGTTATGACCGGTTTAAACTTCACAAAATATAATCGTTGCAAACCGTAAATAAAAAAAACAGAGCAACCAACTAACAACGCGAACTCAATTCTTCTTCTGCTGAAGATCTTCATCGTTTCGCAACAAAACAAAGTGAAGAAATAACTGCATATGGCGATGAACAAATTTGAATTTGCTATAAAGTCAGGAACAGTTCTTAGAATCTTCTGCATGGTATTTCAGCCAAAAACTTCCTTTGCGTTTCTTGTAGTTATTGTAGCCAGTTCTTCCATAGTAATATCTTTTATTTCAGCGAGACGGGAAGCAATATGTTTTATATAGGCGCTTTCATTTCTTTTCCCCCGAAAAGGCACTGGAGGCAAATAAGGCGAATCCGTTTCCAATACCAAATGCTTAAGATCTACCTTCTTTATCACTTCAGGCAAGGTTGAGTTTTTATAGGTAATAACTCCGCCTATTCCAAGCTTGAAGGATTTTAATGAAATAATTTTTTCAGCTTCTTCAAACGTGCCGCCAAAACAATGAAAAATACCGCGCGGAATTTTATCGGCTTCAGCAACAATATCAAAAGCTATGTCGAAAGAATTCCTGGTATGAATGATCAATGGCAGGTCCAGTTCAGCTGCCCATTTAACATGAAGACGAAAAGAATCCTTTTGTTCCTCAATAAAAGTTTTATCCCAATACAAATCAATTCCTGTTTCTCCTACTCCAACATATGTTCCTTTTGCAAGCTCATTCTCTACAAGTGCCAATTCTTTTTTGTAATCCCCCGTAACGGAACAAGGATGAAGACCCATCATCGGAAAACAATTGAGCGGGAACTCTTCGCATAACCTCAGCATTGCATCCAAAGATGAGCGATCGATGTTGGGCAGATACATTTTCTGAACTCCATCATGCAGTGCCCTTCCCACCATCTCACGTCTGTCAGCGTCAAATTCCTCCGCATAAAGATGGGTATGTGTATCTACCAGTTCAATCATAGGGTCAAAACAACTTATAAATTTCTATCCATTCGTTTGTAATAGATAAGAAAGACTGTAATAAAAAATAAGGAAAAAAATATACCTAAAACAGAAGATGGTCCAAACTGACCTGTAAGAATAAAAAAGGAGATCTTGATGAAGAAAAATAAAATATAAAATTCAACTCCCCACTTTTTCATGTGCCAGGCGCCGATTATTGAAATAAATGTAAATGAGAGAATCAAACCATAAATCATCGGCATGAAATCTCCCATCTTTTTTATTCCGGGCGAAAACATTCCGGGCAGAGCAAGAACCATCCACACAAAACCGATTATACAAACGATTGTGATTAATGCAGGACGCTTTGCTTTTAAATATGCCATGAAAAAGTAATACGCAAAAATACTATTACTTTGCGATTACTAACGAACAACGCTAACGTGTCCTACAAAGTGAAATGTCTCTCCGCGATAATTTCTGCAAATAATCTTCCAGACATAAACATCTATCTGAACAAGATCATTACTTTCTCCACCTTGCACCTTACCATCCCAATGCTGATGAAAATCATTTGAATACCAGATCATATTGCCCCAACGGTCAAAGATCCACATGTTCCAGTGCTTTTCATCAATTCCTTCTCCCTTTGCAAAGAATTCTTCGTTGGTGTTATCACCATTCGGCGTAAACGCGTTTGGAACATAAATTGAAAAATTCGGATCGATCACCACTGTATTCCAGGTTGTGTCAATACATCCGTTTACAGACGTTACAATCAACTCAACCGTATAAGTCCCAGGATTATCATAACTGAAATCCGGATTCTGGTTTGTGCTTATACTACTGAGTGGATCTCCAAAGTTCCAGTGCCAATCTCCAATAACCGCGTTGTAAGAAACATCTGTAAAAGAAATATGCGGATCAAAAATATCCACCGGCTGCGGGCTCGCAGTAAAATCTGCAACGGGTACGGGATAAACAATTACCATTGATGGAACATCTAAAGTATTTGAGCATCCATTGATGTCTGTTACAGTTAATGTGGCGCCATAAATTCCGGAGTCAGAAAAACAAATCAGCGTATCACAATCATTATTTACATTAACTCCGTTGCTGAATTGCCAGTCACAATCTACACTCGCTGGAACACTCGTTCCGGTAAAATTAACGCACAGCGGCTCGCAACCACTTGTAATATCAGGCGTAATTGTAATTGCCGGAGCGGGATTGACAAAAACAGTAACGTCTTCCTGAACAGATTCTCCGCAATTATTTACTCCAATAGTATAAGTCGTGGTTGTTGGCGGTGAAACTGTCGCGGTATTCGAAGTAGATCCACCTGGCGTCCAGAGGTAATTATAATTTCCGTCGCCACCACTCGCAACAGAAGATAATGTTGCTGTCTGCCCCGCGCAAATTGTTACATCCTGACTTGCCACAACAGCAACAGGAGGATAAAGTGTAACTGCAACAGTAGCAAGCACAGTGCATGAACCAACTCCGGTTACAACACAACTATATGTTCCGCTTGCAGACTGCGTTGCATTCGGAATTGAAGGATTTTGCAAAGTGGAAGAGAAATTGTCTGGACCTGTCCACTGATAACTTATTCCACCACTTGCAGTAAGGAGAATTGTACTGTTGTTGCATGCAGGGCTGCTCGCCGTCAATGACGCCACTGGAGTTGGATTTATCGTAACAGCTGTTGTTGCAGAAGCGATACATCCGAAATTATTTGTAACAGTTAGTGTGTAAGTTCCGGTAGCAGCAGTTGTAACATTCACTATTGGCGGATTCTGTACAGTGGAAGAAAAATTGTTTGGTCCGCTCCATGAAAAAGTATTTCCGCCGCCTCCATTCAGATTAAGCGTAGAGCCGGCGCATAATGGACCATTATTAAAAGCTGTTGGCAGAGGAAGTGGATTTACAACAATTGTAAAACTATCCACTCCAGTGCATCCTGCAGCGTCAGTTCCGGTGACAGTATATGTTCCTGCGTTTGTTGTAGCGGCAGTTGTTATTACAGGATTTTGTTGCGTTGAAGTAAATCCCGATGGGCCCTGCCAGTTATAAGTCACTCCTCCGCCAGCATTTAAATTTATCGCGTCGTTCTCGCAAACAGGAGTTGAACCAGAAGCGCTAACAGTAATTGGACCATTCAATGTTACTATTGTAAGCGCGGCATTAACGCAACCATTTGCATCCACTACTGTTACAGTATATGTTCCGGCGTTAGAAGAACCAACTGATGCTATTGAAGGATTCTGAAGATTTGAGCTGAAATTATTTGGCCCGCTCCAGGAATAAGAAATCATACCTGAAGTCGAAGAAAAATTCAATGTTAATCCTGAGCACAAAGGCCCGTTATTGCCAGCCGATACAGAAGGCAAAGGATTAACAATAACTGTTGTTGTTGCTGTGTTGACACAAGAATTGGCGTCAGTAACAGTTAATGAATAAGTGCCCGCGTTTGAAGTTGAAGCAGGTGTAATTACAGGATTTTGAGAAGCAGATGAAAATGAATTGGGTCCTGACCAGACGTAAGTAACTCCACCGCTACCATTGAGGTTAATTGTTTGATTGAGACACACCGGAGAATTTGATGCTGCAGTCGCGTTTGGAAGTGCGTTAACTGTAACACTTGTTGTTGCAGTGGCTGAGCAGGTGCCGGCAAAAACGGTAACCGTATAAGTACCGCTCATTGCTGTTGTTGAATTTGTAATTGAAGGATTTTGGTTTGATGAGGAAAATGCTGAAGGACCCATCCAAGTAAAAGATGTTGCGCCTGATGGTAATGAGGAAAGATTTATTGTCTCGCCCGCGCAATAAGGTCCATCGTTGGATGCGGACGCTACCGGCAGAGGATTTATTATAACTGTTGTTGATGATACTGCCGAACATCCTGTAACGGTTACTGTAACTGTATAAACTCCGGCGTTTGCCGAAGTGGCGTTATTTATTGAAGGATTTTGTTGCGCCGAAGTAAATCCATTCGGTCCGCTCCAGGAATATGTAGCACCGGCAATTGTATTGCATGATAAATTAATTGTTTCTCCTTCGCATACCGGGTTGTTATAAGATGCAACGGGAACAGGAGAAATTCCACCACCGGTTACAGTGATTGTATTTGTAATTAAACAATTGTTGTTATCGGTTATAGCAACCGTATAAGTTCCCGGTACAAGGCTGCTGATTACAGATGCGCC
>CBIHPU010000053.1:0-11776 GCA_966211935.1 uncultured bacterium
GAGCTTCCGTTGTCATTAGCTCCGGGCGACAATGGAACCACATCGTAATGAGAACTTACAACTATATAATCTTTCCTGCCTTCTTCCTTTACAAAAATATTCTGGCCCGTTGTGTAATTATGGAGGGTATAATCGATGTTCCAGCTTTTAAGTATTGTTCCAATCATGGAACCCCTGTCGGGTATGGGTAAGCCTTCAACTTTCTTTACAAGATCTAGTAATTGCATAAAATAGAAATAAATAATTCAGTTAAACAAGATACTTATGTTTACGTGTAAATGAAAGATTTGTTATAGTATTTTTCATGATTTAGATGGAGTTGAAACAGCTGCTCGTTCGTTTATTGATGAAAGGCTTTGATTTAATTGACCGGAACTTGAAGATGAGGGTGAACTTTCACTATTTTAGCGCATCCCAACAATAATCTCTATGAATAAAGTTTACTCTCTTTTAGTGTTCGCTACTTTAACAGCCGCTCCCTTTTCAGGTAAGGCTCAATGCGGACCAACGATTTCCTGTCCGTCAAATATTTCAGTAAGTAATGATGCCGGGCAGTGCGGAGCTGTTGTCGTTTATCCTGCTGCAACTGCCAGTACATCCTGTAGCGGAACTACAACTGTTTTTTCTGAAACATTTAACGCCGGCGCGGGAACCTGGACGCTTAACACAAGTACCGGAACCAACGGCGCACAGGCTAATACCTGGATTGTTAGTGCAGCTGAAGGCGGAGTAGCGCCTCCCGGCTGCGGAGTTGCGAACAACGGAGATAACACACTTCACATTACCTGTACCAGCATGTTTTGCGGTAGTTTAATTACAGGAGCAGTGTATAATGCAAGTGAGGCAACAAGTAAACGCGCTGAGTCGCCCGCATTTTCAACCAGCGGTTATTCTAACCTTACGCTGTCTTTCGATTATATTTCATTAGGTGATGGACTAAACGACAACGCCTCTGTTCTATATAATGATGGAAGTGGTTGGATTACACTCGTGAATTCAATTAAATCGACCGTGTGCGGCGGGGGACAGGGAACGTGGACCAATTATACTGTTTCGTTGCCTGCTTCCTGCAACAATAATCCAAATGTGAAGATCGGATTTAATTGGGTGAATAACGCTGATAATGTTGGAACAGATCCTTCCGTTGCAATCAATAACGTTTCAGTTACAACTGCTGTTACTCCTTCAGTAAACATAACATACAGCCAGGCGAGTGGAACATTCTTTCCGGTTGGCACAACTACTGTTACTGCTACTGCAACAGATCAGAATTTAAATACGGCAAGCTGCAACTTCCTGGTAACTGTTTCTGATACGGCTGATCCTGTGATCAGCGATTGTCCGGCAAACATAATTGTTACTGCAAATGCTGCAAACTGTTCTGCCGTTGTAAACTGGAACGCACCTGCAACCAATGACAATTGTTCATCAGGGCTTACATTAAATTCTTCACACTCGTCCGGCTCTACTTTTCCGTTGGGAACAACTGCCGTGACTTACACAGTTACAGACGGATCTGGCAATACAGCAACCTGCACTTTCAACGTTACAGTAGAAAACAATGTAAGCGCGGCAGCAGTTGCAGTTGATGCATTATGTTTTGATGGAACCGGATCGCTAACTTGTAATGTGATGACTGGCACTCCCGGATACACTTATTCCTGGTCGCCTGCAGGCGGAAGCGCGGCTACAACTTCGGCTGTAACGGCAGGAATTTATACTTGTACTGTAACAGACGCCAACGGTTGTACAACAACTGCAACCGACACGGTGTTTCAGCCTAACCTGATTTCTTCCGCGCAGAACGTTTCAATTTGCGAAGGAGAAGTTTTTTCAATTGGAACAAGTTCTTACAGCGTAGCCGGAACTTACAACGACACACTTGTTGCGCAGAACGGGTGTGATAGTATTGTAACAACAAATTTATCTTTCCTTCCACTGCCTGTGATTACAGCATCCGGAACATTCGGATCGAGTGTGTGTGAAGGGAATCAGGATACACTATTTGTTACCGGTGGAGTAAATTACCAGTGGAGCACCAATGAAACCAATGACACAATTTTTGTCACGCAATCGGCTGGAAATTCAGAGTGGATCGTTACCGGTACGGATGTAAACGGATGTTCTTCGAATGACACAGTAACAACAAATGTTATAATGCTGGTAACAATTAGTTTTGATGTAAATTCCATTGATACTTTATGTGTGGATGATGGGTCGGTGAGCCTGAGTACGGCTGCTGCACCTGGCGGTGGACAATGGAGCGGTACGGGAGTTACCGGAAACAGTTTCTCTCCAAATTCTGCCGGAAGCGGTACACACGCCTTGTTTTATACTTATGAAAATTCACCTGGCTGCAATAGTACAGACAGTGTTGAAATTTATGTTGACGCATGTACCGGAATTAAATTCTCCAAAAATGCCGCTTCGGTTTTAGTTTATCCAAATCCAACAAAAGGAACATTTACGGTTGACGTAAACGAAAATTTCAATATTGAGGTTTACAATGGAATTGGCCAAAAAGTTCTTGCCGGAAAATATGCTTCCGGAAAGCATAAGATCAACCTGGAGAACGAAGCGTGTGGAATTTACATGGTGAAGATCTTTAAAGAGAGCGGAGTGAAATATGTGAGAGTGGTGAAAGAGTAATTGAACTGCATAGTCAAAACAGAAAACCCCGTCGGAATTGATGGGGTTTTTGTTTTTATACATTATGCGTTTTAACGCATATCCCACGCATTTTTCTGATCCTTCTCCTGTGTGGAAGTGATTTTTTTAATGAGATTTTCCCTTAATTTTTCTGTAACTTTTTTAAAACTTTTCTGTTAATAATTCGTATAACATATATCTGTCGGGTGTTTTTAACAGTAATATCTTGTAGCAAAAGAAACGTATGAAGATGATGAGACCTATTCTTTCGATTGTAGTAGCGGTGTTGTTTCTTTCTCTGAGAGGAGTGGATGATGACCGTATTGTTAATAATAATGATCCGAAGAGTACGGCTAAAAAGAAGTCTGACCTGGTGAAGGTAAAAGATTCTACGGCTCGTGACGGACGCAATTATATATATGACAAACAGATCTATGAGCTGGGTTGCGATACATTGGCTGAAATAAAATTCTGGAGAAAAATAATGACCCTTCCGAAGGACTCGGGGTTTCTCAATGTTGTACCCAACAGACTGGTAATTGCTGGATTCAGGTCAAAAGAATGGAATTCCATGAGTGAAGAGTCAAAAACGGCTTACCGCGACTCTGTTAAAAGAGAGTATTGTCTCAGTGATTCCTGCAGGATTCTTTTTACTGAAGGCAAAAGTTTTTTCTACGATTTCTCCAAAGCATATGTTAATCTTCATAAAGGAATTGAAGTATTTCAGAATAACAATGTGGATCCATGGTATGCTCAGGCTATCCTGCTTATCGAATCTCCTAACAAATTACAGAAATCAAACGTCGGTGCATATGGTCCTTTTCAGCTCATGAAACCGGTAGCAAGAATGTATGGCCTTAAAGTAAACCGTAAAGTGGATGAAAGAGCGAATCTTGAAAGAAGCGCCTTTGGAGCAAGCATGCTCATGAAAAAGATCTGCATTCCAAAGACTAAACAAATGCTCGATACACTTGGGATCACTTATGATGAGAATGAATTGTGGTTCCGTTTACTTGTGTTGCATAGCTATCACGCGGGAATCGGAAATGTAAGGGCGGCCGTTCAGGCAACCGGAACCAAAACCGGTGGTATGGAACTGATACGTATTCTGTGGCGCACTCAGGCAAGAGGCTTCAAGACTGCTTCACAAACCTATTCACAGGTGGCACTTGCCGCAATGCTGGAAATGGATGAGCGAATGGTTACCAGCCTTACAGTCGGGAAAAAAGAAGGAGTCGATTAACTCTACCTGTTGCTCTCGTCGGATATTACTTCCGGATTTACGAAAAATCTGCAACGGTCCATCCCTAAAAACATTTCAATCGCATCCATGCTGATTCGCTGTTTCCAGCAATCACTGTTCGTGATCCTCAATTCTGTCTGTCGAATAAAAGCTTCTCTTTCTGTTTTATAGAAATGAACCCTGAAAATGCGGGTTCCTTTTAGATCTCCGGTATATTCCCGGATATAATACCTGTATTTTTTGCGCAATAACGCGTCATACATCTCCCTGTCCAGCTCCACCCAATCCATTCAACAAAGTTACATGCAATTGCTTTTCGTTCAAAGTTATTGTGATTTGTTGACTGGAGTTTTAAAAGATTTTAAGATAAGACAAGCCAAACCTGAAATTCTGAGAAACTATTAAAGCAAATAAAGACGTTTGTCCAGTACTTTATCGCCTCCACTGGTATCTGTAATTTCCTGCGGATTTCGTATCTTGTCATTTGCATATTAACCGGGACTCTGCATGAAAAAAGCTCTATCTGTCCGGGCTTGTTTTTTTTCATTTATTCTTTCTCAGAGAATCCCACAGGGCTTGTTCCGTCTGCTCTGTTCACTTCTTCTTTTTATTCCTGCCTTCGTAATCAGTCAACCCGATTGGACGTGGGCAAAAAGTGTTAATACTACACAAGCCGAATTTGTAAATGATGTTGCTGTTGATACAGGCAGTGCTGAGGTTGTTGCCGTTGGTGTATTTAATTCAGATATCAGTGCATTCTACGGGAGCAATTTTACGGGAGCAATTGGCGGAGGCTTTGTTGCAAAATATGATGATGCGGGAAATGTTCTCTGGGCATTCCGCATTGGAAACAATCAGGATGACGCGTGTAACGGAGTTGCAATTGACGCCTCCGGAAATATTTATGTGACAGGATATTTTGAGAACATCGCGGATTTCAGGGGGATGTCGGCAACACCAAATGTATTAACTGCCGGCGGGTTAAGGGACGCTTTCGTTGCAAAATATAATTCAGCGGGAATGTTGCAGTGGGTAAAATCGGGTGGAGGAAGCAGCAACGATGAAGGCAAGTCGGTTTGCGTGAATTACAATACAGTTTTTGTTACGGGCTTTTTTAATCAAGCTGCTTCATTCGGAACATTAAATACCTCCGCAGCTTTCGCCAATGACAATACATTTATTGTTGCATATAATTCTTCCGGCACAGAACAATGGCTTGGCGAAGTGGGAAGTCTTCAGCCTGGTTATGGTTACGATGTTTCGGCAGATAGCAGTAATGTTTTTTTATGCGGAGTATTTAAGGCCGCAACCGCTTCCGTTTATCACGCTTCTGGTGTCCTTGCTTACACGCTTAATAATTCTGTTCCTGGTCAGAACGACGGTTTCATTGTATCTTATTCCTCAGCCGGAGTTTGTTCATGGGCCAATGTAATACATAGTTCAAGTGATGATGCGCCGAATTCACTTATTGTAAAAGGTTCTTCACTTTATCTCACAGGTTCTGTTTCAAATCCTGCAACATTTCCTGGTTTTGCTTCAAATCCTTTAACTCCGGCAGGCAACGGAAAAGAAATTTTTCTTGCTTCAATTAATAAAACAACAGGAAATACCACCTGGGCTCTGACTGAACCTGGCAGCAATGGAGATCAGGAGGCACAGGGAATTTGTACTGGATCAGGTCACGAAATTTATGTAAGCGGATATTTTAGTAATAATGTTTTATTTGGAGGAAGTACTACGTTGACGTCATCAGGACTGGATGACGCATTTGTTTCCGTTTACAATACTTCAGGAATTTTTCAGCGCGCGTATAAATCTTCCAGTACCGGAGTTGAGCGTGCGCCGGCAATTGCAACTGATAATGAAAACGCTGTTTACGTTGGCGGTCGTTATGATGATCTGTTTACCGCGGGAACACTTTCTCTTCCGGATAATTTACTTTTCAATGCCTTTCTCGCGAAAATTGCCTGCATTCCGGTTACCAATACAATTTCATCCGCGCAATCTGTTTGCACCGGAAGTGCCCCACTTGCGTTGAATGGAATAAGTTCTGGTGGAATGGCCCCTTTCTTTTATTTGTGGCAGGAGAGTGCAAACAATCTCGTTTGGTCAAATGCAACCGGCGTCAATAGCACTTCAACTTATTCTCCTCCCGCGCTAACAGCAACAACTTACTACCGTCGCATCCTGACTTCATCAGCAATCTGTTCTGAAGTTGATACGTCCGTAAGTATTATGATCACAGTTGATCAAATGCCTTCAGTTGCTGTTGCCGGAGTTGATCAAACGGTTTGTGGCGATTCAGTTTCTCTCGATGCAACAAATCCCGCGGTTGGTACTGGAACCTGGAGCGTTGCATCGGGAGGTGGAACGTTTGAGAATGTAAACAAGGACACTAGTGATGTCACTGCTCTGAATTATGGGTCAAATAATTTTATATGGACGGTAACAAATGGCGCATGCCCTCCTTCTAAAGATACGGTTCAGATAACCGCGTATCAAGCGCCTGACACAATAGAAGCTGGTAACAATTTCAATGTTTGTTCTTCGGCAGCTACATTGAACGCCCTGACGCCTGCTGTTGGCAGCGGAACATGGAGCGTAATTACAGGTGGAGCAACAGTCAACTCTGTTTCTTCTCCAAACTCATCTGTTACAGGATTAATTTCCGGACTAAATAGTTTTCAATGGATTGTTTCAAACGGAAATTGTCCTGCGCTGCGTGACACAGTTTCAATTACAGTTGACGATCTGACGGATGTTGCAGTGGCGTGAAACGACCAGATCTTTTGTGGTGATTCAACTACCATCAATGCAAATGCGCCTGTTGTCGGATCAGGATCGTGGTCATTTGCAACAGGCAGCGGAAATTTGAATAACGTAAATGCATCAACTACAGATGTTACTAATCTTATGAATGGGATCAATACGATCGTTTGGACAATTTCCAACGGAGCATGTCCTCCTACAACCGATACAATGATTGTGCGTGCATTTTTTCCTCCAACAATTTCAAATGCGGGAACTGATCAGGCGCTGTGTTCTTATTCAACAGTATTGAATGCCAATACCGCAATTTATGGAACGGGTTCATGGATCTCACTTACAACAGGTCCGGTTTTTTCATCAGTTTTTTCTCCGGGCACATCGGTAACATCGTTAATAACGGGACAGAATATTTTTGTGTGGAAGATCACCAATGGAGTTTGCACTGAGTCAACAGATACGGTAATAATTCAGGTTGATACGCTTCCTTCAATTGCTGACGCGGGAAATGATCAGACATTATGCGATGACTCTTCAACTCTTGCTGCCAATGTTCCGGTTGTCGGGACTGGCACCTGGACAATTTTCTCGGGCGCCGGAAATTTTTCCAACTCTTCCTCTGCCACTTCAAGTGTTAGCGGAATGAATAGTGGTGCAAATAATTTTATCTGGACCATCAGCAACGGCGTCTGTCCTTCTTCTTCAGATACAATAACTATTTTTTCATCAGCGCCTGTTACCGTTTCAAATGCAGGCAGTGATCAAACCATCTGTGCGGATTCTGCACTGCTTAATGCAAACACTCCAGGTTCAGGAAATGGAATATGGAATGTTGTTACGCCTGGTGCAACCTTACTTTCTCCTGCTTCTCCCAATACGGGTGTAAATAATTTAAGTGTTGGTCAGAATATTTTTGAATGGATCATCAGCAATGGCATTTGTCCTGACTCGCGTGATACAGTAATTATTTATGTTGACGCGATGCCTTCAGCTGCTGTTGCAGGGCCTGATTTAAATGTTTGTGGCGATTCGGTTTTGCTTAACGGAAGCACACCTGTTAGTGGAACAGGAACGTGGACGGTTATTTCAGGAACGGGAAATTTTAATAACGCGAATTCTCCTGTTACGAATGTGAATGGAATGAATGTCGGCCTGAACAGTTTTGTCTGGATAATTACAAACGGAGTGTGTCCTTCTGAATTGGACACTGTCGACATAACATCTTTCGCGCAGGTTACTGTTGCAAATGCCGGAACCGATTCAGCGGTCTGCGACAGTTCAATTGTTTTAAGTGCGAATTCTCCTTCTTCCGGATCAGGAACCTGGAACGTGATCAGTTTTGGATCTTCTGTTTCTACTTCTTCAGCTAGTAATCCTGTCGCAAATCTTGTTTCCGGTCAAAATATTTTTGAATGGATAATTTCTAATGGAGTTTGTCCCGATTCAAGAGATACAGTAATTGTTTATGCAGATGAATTACCGGATCAATCAATTGCTGGTTTGGATCAGGTGATCTGTGGAGATTCTGCAGTGCTGAATGCCAACGATCCGGTTACAGGAACCGGGATGTGGAGGGTAACTGTGGGTGGAGGAAATGTTGTCAGTAATTCATCAGACAGCACCGCTGTACTAATTCTTACGAGCGGAATCAATACTTTCATCTGGACTATTTCAAATGGAGTTTGTCCATCATCTTCGGATACGGTAAATATTAATGTTTTTGATGTTGTTTCTCCTTCATCTGCCGGAGCTGATCAGCAGGTCTGTTCTTCAACTGCAATTTTATCTGCACTCAATCCCACAAGCGGAACAGGTTCGTGGAATGTGATTAGCGCTGGTCCGGTTCTTTCTTCCAATACCTCCGCAACAGCGACAGTCGATTCGTTGCTTATTGGACAAAATGTTTTTGAATGGATCGTTTCGAATGGCGTTTGTCCTGATTCAAGAGACACGGTAATAATTGCTGTTGATGCAAATCCTGGTGCCGCAGTTGCGGGCGTGGATGATAGTATTTGTGGCACTTCTGCTTCGTTAAATGCTAACGTACCACTTGTTGGCACCGGAACATGGTCGGTTATTGGAGGCGCATCTTCAATTGCTGATCCAGATTCTGCAACAACAACTGTGAGCGGATTAAATCTTGGAAATAATTTTTTTATATGGACAATCAGCATTGGAGTTTGTCCGGCTGTGTCTGATACAGTGAGCATAACTTCTCTTCAATCGGTTACTCCGTCAAATGCAGGAAGTGATCAACAGATCTGTTCTTCATCAGCTTTGCTGAATGCAAATACGCCGGTTAATGGAACAGGATACTGGAACATACTTTCAACCGGGCCGGTTTTGTCATCATTATCAGATCCGCAGGCAAACGTAACAGCTCTTAACATCGGCACGAACATTTTTGAATGGGTTATTTCGAATGGAATTTGTCCCGATTCAAAAGACTCGGTGGTGATTGTTGTAGATGCAATGCCTTCAACTGCTAATGCGGGGGCTGATATCGTTACTGAATTAGGCAGTGTTGATTTAAATGCTGCAACACCTGTTACCGGAACCGGCGCCTGGAATATCATTGGCGGGGAAGGAAATATTAATTCCGCTAACGATCCGGCTGCTACAATTTCCGGTTTACAACAGGGCGAAACAATTTTAACCTGGACAATTTCAAACGGGAGTTGTCCATCCAGCACAGACACACTGAGAATTTTTAATAATGAACTGTATATACCGCAAGTTATCACACCTAACGGAGATGGTCTCAACGATTTCTTTGAAATTAAAGCCTACGAGAATCACGGCGGCCCTAAGTTTGAACTTTACAACCGGTGGGGAACCAAAGTTTACTCAGCCGCTAATTACCAAAATAATTTTGACGGTTCAAACGCGCAGGGAATAGTACTGGCCGACGATACTTATTTCTATGTAATAGAAACTGCCGACGATAAAACTTATAAGGGATATTTAATCATCAAACGAAAGTGAAAAAACTGATCAGCATAATAATTTTATTCTGCAGCTTGTTGTTTCTTCGGTTGCAGGGGCAGCATTATTCGCTTTTCAGTCAGTATTTGGTAAACGGACTTGTTATTAATCCCGCTTACGCTGGAAAGAATGAAGTGCTAGACGTTACAGCGATGCATCGCCGTCAATGGATGAATTTTGATGGAGCTCCGGTTACAACTTCTCTTTCGATGAATACTCCATTAAGAAAACGTTCCGACAATGTTGGTTTGGTTTTCCAGGATGACAGGATCGGAGTTACTTCTTCGCAATTGCTTTCCGGCATGTATGCATACAGATTTCGTTTTGGCAATATGAAGATCAGTCTTGGTTTACAGGCTGGAATGTCAATTACAAAGGGAAGATGGGAGGAGCTGCGAAAGAACGACGCAGGCGATTTGTTATTGACTCAGCAGAAACTCACAGGTTATTTTGCCGGAGGCGGATTGTATCTTCATAACGATAAATTTTTTCTTGGAGTTGCAGACCCATGGATGTACAGTTCCGGCGATCCTGTAAACAGGCATCCCTTATTGATTAACGCGGGTGCGGTTTTTTCTTCGGGCAATGATCATCAGTTTAAGCCATCTTTTTTAATTCACAGAATTACCGGTTCGCCTTTTCAACTGGATATTAATTTTTCCTATTATTATCAGAACCGCTTCGGTATTGGCATTTCAAACCGACTCCAGGAGTCGTTGGTGTTTATTGCTGAAGTGAATGTGAATCAGCAACTGAAACTGAGTTACAGTTATGATTATGGTATTGGCAAACTGTCAATGTATCATAACGGTTCACATGAAATTCTGATGCGATATTATTTTGGATACACTAAAGAAGCAAGGAGTCCGCGTGCATTTTTGTATTAAAGGCATATCCGCGATAGTTTTATTATTGTGCTTTAGTGTAAGCGCGCAAATACCTCTTTATCCTGACTCGGGTGGAGTCAGCATTAGTCATGTTTCTTTCAACAAGGCTTCATCAGAATTTTGCCCAACAATGTATCGCGGTAAACTGTATTTTATTTCTGACAGAGATTATTATTTTGGAGTTGTTACTTTCAGTAACGGAAGTACCAGACAGTTTTATGATATTTATTCTGCGGAGAAGAAAGACAGTGTACATTTTGAAAAACCACTAAATATTCAGGGCCCTTTAAATACGAAACTAAATGATGGTCCCATCTGCATTACTGAAGCAGGAGTCTACATCACTTCAAACAATGAAAATGCAAAACGCGGAAAAAAGGAAAAGGCTCCCTTACAGATTTTGTTCGCGCGTCACTCAAACAATTCTTTTTCTAAACCTGAACGCGTTTCTTTTTTTCTTGATGATACGATATCTACAGGACTGGCTTCAGTTGTGAACGACACATTGATGTACCTGGTGAGTGATATGAGAGGCGGATATGGCGGAGCAGATATTTATGTCAGTAGAAATGTAAATGGCGTCTGGCAAAAGCCGGTAAATTGTGTTCCGGTAATTAACAGCGAGTACAATGAGCTCTTCCCTCATTATAAAAAAGGCGTTTTGTATTTTTCTTCTGATCGTCCGGGCGGATTTGGCAAATTGGATCTGTATGCATTTAAACAGAACAAAGATTCAATTCCGAAACTGCTGGCCGCGCCATTGAACGGTAAGGCGGATGATTTCGGGATTTTTTTGGAAGACAGAAACGGCTCTGGTTATTTTTCTTCTGATCGCGATAACACCGACGATGTATTTCAGTTTTCTTTTGACACTGTGCCCCTGTTTTCAAATTGTAAAGAAATGACGTTCAACAATTATTGTTTTACTTTTTTTGAAGAGAATGCAAAGGAAGACAGGGATACAGCAAATATTTATTACGAGTGGAGCTTTGGCGATGGAAAAAAAATGCGCGGAGCAGAAGTTTACCATTGTTTTGACGGTGCAGGAAAATACCTCGTAGAATTAAATGTGATTGACAAAAACAGCGGCACGCCTTTTTATAATCAATTGAGTTATGAATTCAACTTAAAGAATGAAGAACAACTCTACATTGATATGCCGGATACGGTGAAAGCAGGAGAGGAAGTGCTGTTCAATTATTCATACAGCATGATTCCGGGTTTCAGAATTACAAAGGCCGCGTGG
>CBIHPU010000054.1:0-11756 GCA_966211935.1 uncultured bacterium
ATTTCTAAAGGAAAAAGCGAAAACGTTCACGGCTTATTCATCTTCGCCGCGGCCTTCTGGTTATTCGTAACTGCATCACTTGGATTATTACTGGTATTTAATTTCAACGATCCTTTCCTTCCGCGTTCCTCTTTACATTATCTCACATTGCATTCACACCTGGGAATAATCGGATGGTTCTTACTGCTGGTAATGGGAGTTGGCTCGCGTTTGATCCCAATGTTCATGATTTCCAAGTACAGCAAACCTAAACACCTTTATTCTATTTTCTTTCTTGTCAACACTGGTCTGCTACTTTTTATTCTTTCGTTCTTTTTCTATGAAAATAATCTGGTGCTGTTGGTCCCAACAATTACTGTATTGGTGGCGATAATCTGGTTTGGACTTTATTGTTATCGCGCGTATAAAGAAAGGATCAGAAAACAGGTTGACGACCAGGTAAAAATTTCACTGTTATCGGCTGCAATGATGTCATTGCCTATGCTACTTCTTATCGCAATGATCGTAATAATATCGATGACATCAGATCAACCTAACAATATTGCGCTGACGTATGGATTTACAATTTTCTTTGGATGGCTGACCGCGATAATACTGGGAATGACATTCAAAACACTTCCGTTTATCGTTTGGAACAAATTGTATCACGTCCGGGCCGGCACAGGCAAAACAACCAATCCCAAAGATATGTACAGTGCAATTATAATTAAACTGATGAGTGTGGCATATCTGTGCGGCTTTTTTATTTTTGCCGCCGGAATAATTACAACGCACAATTTACTTTTAAAAACGGGAGCGGTTTTATTGCTTCTTGCGGCTGTTTTTTACGTGTTGAATATGATGAAAATTTTATTGCATAAGCCTGATTAAAATGAATGTAACGACAAATAACAACCTGAAATGTACTACCGCGCTGGCTGCGCTGCATAATGTTTATGATCCTGAAATCGGATTGAACGTTGTTGATCTTGGATTGATCTATGAACTGAATTTCAATGAAGAAATAAAATTACTGTTGTGCAGGATGACCCTCACAACTGAATTCTGTCCGATGGGTGAATCTATCACCAATGACGTCAGAGAAACGCTTCAAAACACCTTCAGCGATCTCTCAATTGATGTGCAACTTACTTTTAATCCGCCATGGAACTACAGTATGATTTCTGAAGAAGGACAAAAATTTTTAAACAGATAAGAGATGTTAAGTGTAACCTGTAAAGCAGCAATTAAGGCGGTAGTTTTCCTGGGATCCAAACTGGATGTCAATGAAAAAGCAAGCATTAAACAAATAGCTGAAGATATAAATGAGAACGAGCATACCGTAGGGAAATTGTTGCAGAGGCTCGTGAAAGAAAAGATCATTAACAGTTCTAAAGGCCCAACGGGAGGTTTTTTTATCACACCAAAACAAAAGAACCTCACTGTAATTAATGTTGTTGAAGCGATTGACGGAAAAGATGTGTTCAATCAATGCGGACTGGGATTAAGCAGGTGTTCTGCTTCAAGGCCTTGTCCTTTTCATGATGATTTCAAACCCGTTCGCGATCTCTTCAAAAAAATGTGTCGCGAAAAAAAGATAACTGACCTTTGCGAAAACGTAAATAATGGGCTGGCATATCTTGTGGGATAAACACCTGAGATTTCACGCGGGGAGGCAGCATAGAAAAATTCACTTAACTATTTGCTTATAAAATTTCTCGCTACGACGCGACGTTTTTTCTCGCTGAGCGCGATGTTTCCAACGGAGAAACAGAACGCGCCCTTTGAACAAAAAAAATTCATTGTGACCTTTGTGTCCCAAAAATTTCTCGCGACGATCGCAGCGACGCGACGTATTTTTATCGGAGAGATTAAACGCAGCTCAAATCATTTAATATGACAAGTGCCACAAAAACTTCTACACCGCGTTCTCCGCTAACTCTGCCCCTTCGCGTGAACCCGGAAATGAAATTTTCCTAAATTAGTCAGACATAAATTTTATTGTGCCTGATATTCGCCGAAAAATAAAACAGTGGTGCATCGCAGGATTCATCGCCCTGGTTGTGCTGGGTTCCGCATTGCATTTTCTGTATGAGTGGCTGAACTCCCCGGTTATCGCACTTATCGCACCCGTGAACGAAAGTATTTGGGAACATTTAAAGCTGGGATATTGGGCGCTGCTTATTTTTTCTGTGCCTGAATACATTACCATAAAACACCATATAAAAAATTATTTCCTTGTAAAAGCGCTTGGTTTTCTCATCATCACATTTACTATCCTGGTCGTTTTCTATTCTTATTATCTTATCCTTGGCAGAAATATCGTTTTGATAGATATTTTCTCCTACGTGCTGGGTTCACTGCTCTGCCAACTCATCACTTGTAAACTCTTTCAAACTAAACAAAGACCTTCACTTACTGTTATTAGCGTGATCTTTCTTATCTTAATTGAAATTATATTTGCTGTGTTCACTTTTCATCCTCCACATGCGGAAATTTTTAAAGACAGCAGAAATGATACTTATGGTATTTATAAAGAAAAATAACTGTTGAAAAGCGTTTTTACAGATAAGAAAGTCATCCCGGATACTCTTGCGTTAAAAAAAGCGCTTGGTAAAACTTTTAAATTTTGGGAAGAGCTCGAGGAGTTTGCCAAACAATTATACCCCGATGCGATTTGTGACTGGAATTATTCTGGGAATAAATTTGGATGGAGCTACAGGATCAGTGATAAAAAAAGGGTAATCATTTATCTTCTTCCACGGCAGGGATTTTTTAAAACCGCTTTTGTATTTGGACAAAAAGCAACAGATGTTATCCTGGTGAGCGATGTGTCAGAGAATATAAAAACAGAAATCAAAAACGCAAAAGTTTATGCGGAAGGAAGGGGAATACGAATGGATATTAAAAACGCAGAAGAAGTTAACGATCAGAAGACATTGATCAAAATTAAAATCAATTACTAGAGGGAACAAGAGATTCTGTTGCTTACAGATTACGATAATTCGCACAAAAAATGATTTTTGTATATTAGTATCTATGAAAAAACTCTACCAAAAAACACTACTATCCTGCTTTTTTCTATTTACAATTGGCGCGGCTTGCGCACAAACCGTAAAAACTTCGGTTGCCAACGGTGACTGGTTTAATCCTGCAACCTGGAGTCCTGCGGGCGTTCCAAGTGCGATTACACCAACTGATTCGCTGATCATTAATACACAGGTTACGTTTTCACAAGCCCTGGATGCACGCAGTGTCGCATTTTCGGCTTTCGTAGTAAAACAAGGCGCTTCATTATCGGGAATTGGGTCTTCCGACACACTTCTGCTTGGCTTAACTGACTATTTATTCAACTACGGAACAATTTCTTCAGGTACGACTATCGCCATTGGAGATATTAATATTTACACAAACAATTACGGATTAATCAGCTGCAGCACATTGGCTGAGAGTGACAATTTCAATAATTATGGTCAGATAACTGCCAGCGACAAAATAGCTCAATCAGGTAATTTCAATAACGAACCGGGTGGATATATCAATGCCGGTATATTGACCACATCCGATAATTTTGATAATAAAGCGGGAAGTATTATCGTGCTCAGCGACTCGCTTATTGTTTCAGCGACCTTAATTAACAACGGCGACATTTCGGCAAGCCATCTATTCAATGCATTGGACATTAGTGGAGTTACCGGTAAGTTTTGCATTGCAAATTGTTTCATCAACGGCGGAAACATAACCGGAACAGTTGATCTGTGTGATGCTACGCCTAATAATATGTTTTGTGATATCAATGCAGGCACAATAGCTTCTTCAGTCACTTATTGCGCGGCTGGTGCATGCCAGACGGTATCAGTTGAACAGATTTTTATTGATGATAATTTCGGCGTATATCCAAATCCTTCAAGCGGAAAGTTTTTTCTGAACGAAAAGATTCTGAACGCGGATGTCAGAATTTTTTCTGCCGACGGTAAGATTGTAAAATCAGAAAATAATGTCTCAGAACTCTCGGTTCTGGATTTAAGCAACCTGCAGAAAGGAATTTATTTTCTGAAGATCTCCGATAGTGGGAAAACAAGAACCCAAAAACTGCTCGTTCAATAAATTTCTTTTGGGACTTTAATCAGGAACCGGAAATGAAACTTATTATCCAGATAGTTTTTTTTACTCTGTTATTTTCTTGTTGCAAACCAAAGCAGGACGATGTTGTTACACAGTTTCCCGGTAAGCCGGAGATTCCTGCTTCCATAAAAAAAGAACATGAAGAACTGCTGAATACAATTCATGCGTTCACACTCTTCCAGGACAGCACCGGCAAAACCGCAATTGAACTTGAAAAATTAATGCTGCATCATTTTAAAGAAGAAGAAGACTATGTTCTTCCTCCGCTCGGTCTGCTTCCTGATTTATCTAAAGGATTGCTTCCCGAAAAAAAGCAGGAAATAATTGCCATGACTGAAAAACTGAAGGAGCAATATTCGCACATGAGCGCGGAACACCAGCTGATCGCTCATCTTAATAAACTGATGACCATAGCAGCGGAAGAAAATCATCCCGAAGTTGCGGAATTTGGAAAGGCAATACATAAACATGCTTCAGCAGAGGAAGAAATTTACTTTCCGACAGCTATTGTAGTGGGAGAATTTTTGAAAATGAAAATACAACCGAATTAACATTGGGCTTAAAGGAACATTTTCACTGTTAAATGGAACTCCTTTTAGTACTTCACATTTTGTTCCCGATTGGCTAAAGACCAGCTATTTTATAAATTTACCTTTTCTTCTTACCCTTTTTATTTGCAGCTTTTTGGTTTGCAATGAGAATGGAAAGTTTTAAGAGAAAAATTATTCGGGACACAAAATTTAATGCGTCGCAAGACCAACTCCAGACAATGAAATTTTTAATGCCATTTATACTGATCAGCAATGCCTGCTTCTCTCAACTATTCATCGCTAAGGAAAAAGCGATTAAGGATATAGAGTACTACAATAAAACAATTGAAGAGGTACATGCTAATCCATTTTTGTTTATTGCGAAGAAAAAATATCATAATGAAATTGCTCGTCTGAAAAAGAACATTCCAGATTCAATTAGTTTTCAAGAACTTCTAATTACGTTTTATAAAATTTCTGCGCTTATAAAAGATGGTCACAATCTTCCGTTCATAGTCCAGCCTGAAATTACAGGCGAATTAAAAGAAAACCTGTTTTTCCCGCTCAAACTAATTTCGACTAACCTGAAACTATTTGTACCAAAAAGCACTTCTGCAGTATCAGGACTTCCCGAAGGCGCTGAAGTACTTTCTGTAAACAAAATCGCGATCAATAAATTGTTACCTGAATTTCAAACCTATTTCGGAGGTAATGTTCATTATACAAATGAAATGGCTGAGCGATTCTTTAGTTATTTTCTATTTCTGAAAAATATCAAACCGCCTTTTGAAATAGAATTTATAGATTCAACAAAAAAAACAGGCAAATTGATATTGTCAAGCGGAATTAAATTCGGCGAGGCATTAGCTATAACAATGCCTCATATCAAAACCCCCTACAGCTTCAAAATTGTTTCGGATAAACTGGGTTATATTGAATTTAATAGCATGTCTGTTAATCTCAACAAGTTGGATAAGTTCCTGGATTCATGTTTTACTTTGATAAAAACAAACAATATTAAATACGTTGCCATTGACATCAGAAATAACAGTGGCGGCAATTCTCTCCTCGCCGATCTTTTGCTCAGTTACATCACCACAAAAAAATATACGTTGATGGGTGGCAGAAAATGGAAAATAAGCGAACGGTATAAGGAGTATTTAAAATTGAAAGGTGATACTGTAAATGAATATCTGAAAAAAGAGAACGGTACGCTATGGGAACTTGGAAGCTGCGATTCATCGGGAAACAAATTCAAAAATGACAACATTTTTACAGGAAAAGTTTTCCTTCTGACAAGCCCGTTCACTTTCTCAAGCGCAAATATGCTGGCTGACGGAATTAAACAATTTAAAATTGCAACAATAATAGGCGAATCAACCGGAGAAAACACAAATGACTTTGGAGAAGCCTTTACGTTTTTGTTACCGAATAGCAAAATAAAAATGCAAACCACAACATCTTTTGATTACGGCGCGGATTGCAATAGAAAAAACTACCATGTCATTTATCCAGATAAAGAGATAAAACCAACACTTAAGGATAAAATATCCGAAAATGACAGGGCACTGAAATATATATTAAGTATAATAGAATAAATTCCAATTCATACTAATACACGCTGGCGAATAATTCATTTTAAATAATCAGAGCGAGGCGCGTAAAAATATCAGTTAAAATATCATGAAGGCAAAAAAAAATCTCTTTACCATCTTTTTGTTCGTATTGTGTGCTTTTTCCACCCATGCACAGTATGACAGCATTCAACATGCATCAGGTTACCGAACGTATTTACTCCATGTTCCTCCATCGTACGTGCCGGGCACTCCTATGCCTCTAATAATTGCCATGCATGGAGGTTTTGGCTGGGGGGCGCAACTGCAGAATCAATCAAAGTTGAGCGTAAAATCAAACATCGCAGGATTCATAGTTGTGTATCCGGAAGGCGTTAAGGGCCAATTTGGAATCAGAACGTGGAACGCGGGCGGTTGCTGTGGTTACGCAATGACCAATAATATTGATGATGTCGGATTTATCATGGCACTGCTGGACACGTTAATTGCAAATTATTCAATTGACACCACGCGTGTATATGCAACCGGTATTTCAAATGGCGCTTTTATGAGTTACCGTCTTGCGTGTGAAAAGAGCGATCGCATTGCTGCAATTGCTCCTGTGGCTGGTTCCATGAATGTAAGCGCGTGCAACCCGGTCCGACCTGTTCCTATTATACATTTTCATTCTTACCTGGATACAGCAGTACCTTACCAGGGAGGAATAGGCACAGGCACTTCCGGTCATTACAACCCCCCACTAGATTCGGTTTTCAATGCCTGGTCTTCATATGATAATTGCACCGTGCAACATGACACTATACATGATAGTACAGATTACACTCAAGTCAACTGGACGAATTGTAATTGCAATACAGCAATAAACTTCTATATCACACATGATGGCGGACATTCATGGCCGGGTGGTACAGCAACAGAGACAGGTGATTCGGTATCCACTGTCGTCAATGCAAATGATCTGATGTGGACATTTTTTCAACAGCATTCCCTTGCCTGCTCGTCTATTGGAATTTCAGAAATGACAACTGAAAGTCAATTTAAAGTTTTCCCAAATCCATTTTCTGACATCACCAAAATCCAAAGTGAATCTGCATTTCATGATGCGACGCTTACAATTTTTAATCCTGTTGGTCGCGTGGTAATGAAAATGGAAAATATTTCAGGTCACACTATAACCATTAACCGCGAAAATCTTCCGGCGGGCATCTATTATATTCTGCTTTCACAAGCATATAACAGCAATACTGCTAAATTAATTATTACCGACTAATGTTGAGATGATAAAATAATGTAGCGCCTGATGAACCTTTATTTAAATTAACTTATTGTAGCTGCCAAAGCGGCCCGCTAATGAAAAGCAGAATTATTTTCCTAAAGGTTATAATTAATACAATTGCAATTATTATTTATTGCTATGCATCCTTACTATTTCCCCAGCAAAGAAAAATTGATTCTCTGTTCAAAGCGCTGTCTGTTGAAAAAATTGATACAGGCAAAGTAAAAATTCTCCATGCGCTCAGCGCTGAATTCAATCATAACAATCCTGATACTGCTCTCATCATTGACCTACGGGCATTAAAACTTTCCGAAGAGTTAAACTGGAAAAAAGGAATTGCCAAATCGCTGGAGCTTCTTGGTTCACACCATTATTCAAAGGGAGATTATTCAAGTGCCATGGAAAATTATTCCGCTTCGCTGGAAGTATATGAAAGGCTTAATGATAAAACCGGCACAGCTGTTATCTTCAGTAACATCGGCTTGGTTTACAAACAATGGGGTGAACATTCAGACGCGCTGGATTATTATTTTAAAGCATTAAAAATAAATGAAGAAATAAAGAATAAACACGGCATTGCGCTCAACCTTGGCAATGTTGGCCTGGTCTTCATGAATCAGCGCGAATATAATAAGGCGCTTGATTATTTTACACGCGCCTTGAAGATTGATGAGAATGAAAAAAATAAGCCCGGAATTGCGCGTCACCTTGGCAATATCGGGATCATTCATAAATATTTAAAGGACTACCCAAAAGCGCTGGACTGTTTTACAAAGGCACTTGCAATGAATGAAGAAATGGGAAGAAAAAGTGGAATTGCGAATAACCTTGGTAATATTGGAATTATCTATGAAGAACAAGGTAACTCGCAAAAGGCGCTTGAATACTATTTTAAAACGCTGAAGATTTATGAAAAGTCAGGCAATAAAAAAAGCATCGCACACACTTTAGCTAATATCGGCTCGCATATTTCTAAAGTGGCGGATACTCTTCCCTCGACAACTGTGCGGAACACAAAATACCGGGAAGCAGAAAAATATTTAAAACGTGCGCTTGGGCTGGCAGAAGAAGCGGGAGCTTTGCGCGAGATCAATACTGCTAGCAGAAATCTCACCAACCTGTATGACAAAACTGACAGGTACCAGCTTGCTTTGACGTATTACAAAAAATATATTGCTACTCGCGACAGCATTTTCAATGAAGAAAATACGAAAGAACAAACCCAGATTGAAATGCAGTACGAGTTTGACAAGAAAGAAGCAGCTGCAAAGGCTGAGCAAGAAAAGAAGGATGCTTTGTCGGCGGCAGAAAAAAGAAAGCAGAATATTATTTTATGGGCGGTGGGTGCCGGATTAATATTAGTCCTGGCTTTTGCACTTTTCATCTTCAGAAGCTATCGTCAAAAACAAAAAGCAAACATTGAAATTATCCTTCAAAAACAGATCATTGAAGAAAAACAACGTGAAGTTTTAGATTCAATTTATTACGCGTCAAGAATTCAGCGATCACTGCTGCCAAGTGAGAAAAAGATCGCAAGGATATTGAAGACTAAAAAGCCTTCATGATAACTTCAATTATCATGTATGATCCTGTTATCTGTCAAGACAAATTCTATAGTAGTCGCATTTGAACTCACTAACTTTATTCTACTAAAAAGAGGGGAAGATGATAGTGCTGATTTTATTTTTTTTATTTATAGTTCTGAGAGCATTGGTGGGTAGCTGGTACGATCTGGAGCGGCGCTGAAGAATTGGCTAAGAGAAATTCTGAAGCAACACTAAATAAACTGACAGCCATGTGAAAATAACAAGGCTGTTAATTACCTTTGCGCTTTACTTTTCCTTTGATCCAGAAATATAAAATCCTTGCAGTTGATCTGCTGAATCTTCAAACATTCACTCCATATCCCGGAGCTGATGAATTCAGCAAAGAGTTCGCCGCTTTTGAAAAAGACAAATTCTATTTTCGCTTTCTTGAGAATGAGTCCAAACACCTTGCTGACGCTGAGAAAAAATTAAAAAAGCTGAAATTGAATTACCGCTTGTATTTTGGCGTTGAATTACCGACCGACGAAGATCTTGCCAATTACCTGGCTATAGCAGCGAGCCCTTTGGTTGATTACGATTTTCATACAGTAAAGAATGGAAAAACAGCATTAAACTTTAAGAAAATCGGAACAAAAAACTACCTCATGGACTTTGCCAGTCAAAAGTTTATTTTCTCAGAAAAGGCAAAGAAAATTTTCGATAAGCATTGTCCCGGACTGAAATACGAAACCATACATAATCAAAAAACAAAAAAAAATTATTTCATACCGCTGAATATTCCGGAGCTGACAGACCCCATGATCATTGTTAATACAGAAAGCATTGAAGCTTCCGTAGGCGAAGAATATCGTGGAACGTTTTATGCAAAGAATACCGACGGTAGAATTACACTAAGCGACAAAAGCTTGAAACAATTGGCAAAAGAAAATTTTTGCGTCTGCAGCTTTTTCAGCTATAAAGAAAAGGTTTACCGACAAGCCAGTAAAAATATATTAGCCAGTGGTAAGCTTGCCCTGGAATTAAAAAATAATTTCAGTAGAGAAACCAGTCCGGAAAACTTTACCTATGCTTACACTCTGAATAATTTCCAACAAACAAACTCATGAACAGTAAAAATCCATTCGAGGTATTTCAACAGGAAGCGCCTGAAGTATTCGACGGTTTCAATGCCCTCATCAAATCGCTGATTGGCACAAAAGGGCTTGACGCGAAAACAAAACAGTTAATTTATATCGGAATGAAGGCCGCGCAGGGCGATGAAACAGCTGTGTTTTTTCATGTTCCAATGGCGAAGCAAGCAGGCGCTACACGTGACGAAGTGAAAGAAGCGATACTTCTTACTCTAACCGTTTGCGGACTGAAAGGTATTAACACCTGTCTTGTAAAAGCGTTAGACATTTACGATGCCGAGAAATAACTGTTTTTCAATTTCTCTTTAAAAGTGAAACGAATTTCATAACTGGCTCTCAGTATTATTTTCAGGATTTGAGAAATTAAATCTACTATTTAGCACTTATTTTTTCTTGAAGGCGTTCAGTTGACAAATCATAATTGAAATTTTTCCCAATAACAACATAGTTAGTTATATTTGTCCCGGCTAGATTATTCCCTCCACAAATGTCTGGTATGTGCCGTAAGAATAAGCCGCAGTTCGTATTATCTAAAATATCTTACTATGGAAAGGAAAATGAAACCTGAAAGTCTCATGATGTCTTTCGGTTACAAACCTGAATTATCTGAGGGAGCAATCAAGTGCCCGATTTTTCAAACCTCAACCTTTGTTTTTAAAAACGCGGAAGAAGGAAAAGCTTTTTTTGAATTGGCGTACGGACTTCGTCAGCAAAAGGAAGGTGAAGAACTGGGATTGATCTACAGTCGCATCAACAATCCCGATCTTGAAATTCTTGAGAACAGGTTATGTCTTTGGGACGAGGCGGAAGACTGCGCTGTTTTTGAAAGCGGGATGTCGGCTATAACAACCTGCTTACTCGAATTTTTAAAACCTGGTGATCTTCTTCTTATCAGCAGTCCGTTATATGGCGGCAGCGACCACTTTGTAAAAAAGATCCTTCCAAAATTCGGCATCAACGTCGCTACTTTTAAAGTTGGACAAACAAGAGATGAAATCATTCAACTTATTAAGAACACAGGGCTTGCTGAAAAGTTAGCGATGATTTATATTGAAACTCCTGCCAATCCTACGAATGACCTGATTGATATTGCAGCAAGTAAAAATATTGCCAATTATTTTTCGAGCAAGGAAAAAGAAGTTTACCTGGCGGTTGATAATACATACATGGGACCATTGTGGCAGCACCCGCTTAAGCATGGCGCGGACCTGGTTTTGTATTCAGCAACAAAATATATTGGGGGACATAGTGATGTAATTGCAGGAGCTTGTTTAGGCTCCAAGGAACTTCTAAAACGTATCAAAGGACTCCGCACGTTCTTAGGCAACATGGCGAGTCCCAATACAGGTTGGTTGCTGTTGCGCAGCCTCGAAACATTAAAAGCCAGAATGGACATTCAGGCATTGAATGCAGATAAAGTTGCTGAATTTTTAAATAAGCATCCAAAAGTTGAACGTGTGTATTTTCCCGGCAACCTCGACGGAGATCAATTGAAAATTAAAAACCAGCAGTGTCTCACCAACGGAGGAATGATCTCCTTTGACGTGAAGGGAGCGGAGAAAGAAGCGTTTAAATTTCTGAACTCACTTAAGCTG
>CBIHPU010000055.1:0-11619 GCA_966211935.1 uncultured bacterium
AGAATCAAGCTCATTGAAATTTACATTGACCCTGTTTTCCTTGTAATATTTTCCAAGAACTTCTCCATCGGCAGAATAAACAACTGTAGCAAGACTGCTTCTCGGATTCTGTAATTCCTCGATGGACGGGAGTTCGCCAAACATTTGAATGAAGAAAATACAAACCGTAAAAAACAGGGCAGGAGAAAAAACAAGGAACCACGTTAGTCTTACGTAACGTTTTACTTTAACAGGAGAAAGTTTAGCGGATCTTCCACCGCGCGGATTTTCATTCTCTCCTTCGTCTTTAGTTTTAATTTTATTTGCCATCTAAGATCAAAATTAAGCAAATTGCAGGCTTTTTTGCAGTGAAATCTGTGTTGATTAAATCCCTTTATGTTTTTTATGGAAAAAACGCGTTGACACTAAAGAAATCCGCATCACTTTTTTTATTATCCGTTTCTATTAATTAATGTTAAGCGGATCATTCCCAGAAAAATCCATGGTTATCTGTGCGGTCTGTTGACGAAGTCTTCTTCCATTCTGGTAAAACACGGATCAATGTATCTTTGTCTCTCAATTTATTACTGCGCAGCACAATTTTTTCCTTCGGCGCTCTGAATTTCGAATAGACGAACACACTGTCGAACATTCCTTCATACGTAAAATCTGTTGTACGGTTCGCCGGATTCCAGTCCTGACCATAAACCACTTTCAAATGATATTTTCCCGCAGGCACATAATCCATCAGAAAATAATATTCGTCCGCTACAAAATGATTGCGGATCACTTTTTTCTTCTTTTCGTCATAAAGACACACCACAGCGTCTACTCCCGACCTGTTCTCTATACGAAGTACTTTACCAGATGAGGAATCATACACGGGCATACCGAACACTTTGTTCCAGGGAGAAATATTCATGTCGAGCTTAGGTTCTGCATTTTTTTCGGATTGCCTGGCAGTATCTTTTTTTTCTGTTAGCGTATCCTTCGGGACTTTCTGTTCAACGAATTGCGTTTTATCTACCAACCTTTGTTCGTCCTTTTTCCAGCTGTTTATGATAAAGAAAAGCAGGGCCACCGCAAGCGGAATGCTGATCATTATATATTTGAAGTCACTATAGCTGGGCAGCTTCGCCGCTTCTTCTTCCTGTTTTTTTCTGAATTGCTCCCTGTACCGTTTCGCAAATTCCTGCCGCTGCTTTAAATCTTCTTCAGTAAAAGAATAGTCTTTCTGTTTGTTTTTTGTTGTCTTTAGTGAGGAAGAGTTTTTGCGGTAATTGTCAAAGTAAAATCTTCCTGAATCATAATGTCTCCGTTTCTCAGGATCGCTAAGTATGTTGTAAGCGTCAAGAATTGCTCTGAAAGTATCTTCGTTTCCCGGACTTCTGTCGGGATGATATTTCATTGCCAGTTTGCGAAAAGCGTTTTTGATTTCTTCGTCCGAAGCAGTTTTCGCGACCTGCAATATGGCGTAATAGTCCGGTCTCATTTACTCCTGTCGGGACAAAAAAAAACCCTCTCTCGAGGGTTCAGTTTTTCACAGATTAAATTATTTTACCTCTTCTTTTTTTTCTGTTTTCGCATCAGTTGACGCGGATTCTTTAATGTACACCTCAGCGAAATTTCTGTAACGCATGCTGTTTGTAAAACAGTTCTTCACTCTCCACTGGGTTAAACGGTAATTTCCTTCGTACCATAAAACCATAATTGGCGCGTCATTCATTAAAATCTGTTCCGCACGCATAAAGTTTGCCATAGCGGAATCTTTGCTTTTTGAATCACGACCAGCTGCATAAAATTTATCGAATTCAGGATTCTTGTATCGTGCTGTATTTGGAAAAGAGGGAGCATTTGGATCAGTGGGCACGTTTGCTCCGTAAAACAAATTCAAAAATGTTTCAGGACTTGGATAATCGGCGATCCAGGCATCACGGATAATGTCAGGTTTACCCAACATAGCATCCTGTAATTTCTGTGCGTAAGGAACAACTTCAAAATCAACATTAACATGAAGATTTTCCATCAACTGTTTTTGAATCTCAACCACCACATTCGTGTTTTTTCCACCGCCAAGATTAAGCTCAATTTTTACAGGAGGAAATCCTTTTCCGTCTTTAAATCCTGCTTCCGCCAATAATCTTCTCGCCTCATTCGGATTAAAATCGTAGCCTACAATTTTGCTGATGTCATAACCATCCTGTGCAAATGTTGGAGGAGTAATTCCTTTAACTCCCGGCCCGTAAGCCTGTCCGCTCAGAACTTCGTCAATGATCTTCGTTCTGTCTATGGCCATATTAAATGCCTTACGGACTTTTACATTATCAAAAGGAGAGTGAGTCAGATTGAAAGTATAGTATTGTGTTATCATCTCCGCGCTGTTATCCAGCAAATATTTTGGAGGCTTGCTTTGAAAATCGGCGATCTGGGTTTCTACCATTTCCTTTATAGATTCAGACGGTAAAGAAAGAATCATATCCAATTTACCTTCGCGGAACAATGCAAGTTCCTTTTCTTTGGAAGGAATTATTGAAACAATAACGGAATCAAGAAAAGGAAGCCTGTTTCCTATTGTATCTACACCATAAAAATTGTTGTTCCTTTTTAGCACTACTTTCTCCGATGAAGACTTGCCCGCGTCAAATATAAAAGGTCCGGAACCGGTCTTGATGTTCTTTCCATATTTCTCCACTGCTTCTTTAGATACAACAGCGCAAACAGGCTGAGCAATTATCTGAAGAAATACGGTGCTGGGACGCAGCAATGTAAGTTCCAGTGTATAATCATCGATTACTTTAATTCCGCTTACTTCCGCTTTTTTTCCTGCCTTTGTAGCCTCGAAACATTCGTTGGCTCCCTGCAACCTGTCTTTAAATGTTGAGGCGAAATTCTGATTGTCGGGTGACGCAGTGCAAAGCAGTTCAAATGAATATTTAAAATCAGAGGCTTTAACTTCGCGTCCCTTGCCACCAGGATAACATTCATCATCCTGGAACATCACACCTTTTCTTAAGTTGAAAGTATATTTTGTTCCGGTCTGATCAACAGAAATTTTTTCCGCTATAGCCGGCACCACGCGCAGATTAGCCGGATTCAACTTTACAAGTCCATCGTAAATCTGTGTCGCAATAAAAGCCGAAGTAGCGTCGGTAATTGCGACCGGATATAATGTCTGGAACGTCTCGTTTTCACTTACTCTGAGGTACCCCCCATAAACGCGATCACCTTTTGCTACGGGTAACTCATCACTCCCATCTCCGCCTGAACAAGAGCTCAAAATAAGCGCCAGGGCAAGAGGTCCGATTAAAAGTCGTTTCATATGTAATTAAATAAAATAATAACCCCCGCAAACAGGGGTTAATGCAATTTTACAGTTAATCGGCAAAATTAACAAATAATTCGTCAGAACAGAATTATTTTTCGATATTAGTGGCAATACACGAATATCATTGCGAAAAAACAGTTATTTAGTAAAAAAGCATGATTTTTTTTTGATATTCAAAATGATGGTATTAATATTGCGCTGGCAAAATTGGCTAAGGCTTTATACTTATTCGATGAAAAAAATACTTTTCGGTAGTTTACTTGCGATTTTCACAGCTGGAGCAGCAATGGCTCAGGGCGGTGTAATTATTCTTGAAGGGAATTACCAGGGTAAGAATCTTTATATCCAGAATCCATTTGGAAGTGGAGGTATCGGTTTCTGCGTTACTGAAGTTCTTGTAAATGGAAATGTTACTGTAGACGAAACGCAGTCAAGCGCATTTGAGATTGATTTTAAACCCCACAACCTGAAAATTGGTGATAAGGTGGAGGTGAAAATCAAACATAAATCAGATTGCAAGCCTAAGGTTTTGAATCCTGAAGTTTTAAAGCCAAAAAGCACATTTGATGTTATAGACATTAAACTTGCTTCAGATGGAACGCTTAACTGGAGCACACGTAATGAAACAGGGAAACTGTCATTTGTGGTTGAACAGTTCCGCTGGAACAAATGGGTTAAGGTAGGAGAAGTTGAAGGGACAGGAACTCCAGCGCAAAACAATTACACATTTAAAGTAGCTCTTCATTCAGGTAAGAACCAGGTGAGAGTTAAACAAACAGATTATTCCAACCAGGCTCGCGCATCAAGACCTGCAGAAGCGGTTTCTCCAAGCTGCGAAGTTGAATTCTCTCCTCTAAAAGCATCAACCAGCGTTAACTTCAACTGTGTAGATAATAAGAAAGAAGCTGAAACAATGTACGAGATCTACGATCAGTATGGAAATATTGTGAAGAGAGGTTTCGGTGCAAAGATTGATGTTTCCAATTTGCCTAAAGGCGGTTACTTCCTGAACTACGACAATAAAATGGGCGAGTTCGTTAAGAAGTAAATAATTCAATGAAATTTTTAAAAACCCTGCCAAACCGGTGGGGTTTTTTATTTGTTGACAGTTAGAGTAAGGATCGGGTATTTTTCACGCGGAGAATTGTAAGGATAACTTCTAACCGAGAGGCTCCTCCTCCGCATGTAGTTTCGAGGGAGAATCGGAGAATGCGAAGCTCGCGGCTTTTTCCCGCGACGGCTGCAACGCCGCGACAATTATGCGGAAACGTCAATCAACAAACGAATACTTTTCACGAACCGGAGTTGGCGACGTACGCGGTAAAGTGTTTTTAAAATCTCACTGTGACCTTTGTGGTTCATCGCGTCCTTTGTGTCCAGAAACTTTTGTTCACTTCACGCGGAGAGGCAGAGGAAATGGAGAGCGCGGTGTACTTTTTCTCGACGGCGACGCGACGCGACGTTAAGAAATCTATGTGTTCTATGTTGTGTTTTGAAAATTCTCCCGCGCCGCACTACTTCCCTTTCGTTTCCTTCTTCAATGTTTTCGCGTCCCATTCTTCACGGGTCATGAATGTAATCTGATCGATTTTATTTTTGGAAAGCAATTCATTGAACTTTGCAATATCGTTTGTGAGCAGGGAATTTACTTTTGCTGTTACCTCATCCAGTTCCTTTCTCATAGCTTTAAGTCCATCCAGCTGCGAATCAGTAGGACGGCCATCATATCCTGCAATCGCGTAATAAAGCATTCCGATCTTTTCCCTCAGTTTTTCTTCGCCTGTAATATTCGTTCCTTCAATTGAAGCCGCCATAAGCGCCAGCACCTCATCAATTTTTTTAACGAGAGCGTCCGACTGCTTCACAACAGCTTTCAGGTTACTGTTATTGTTGGCGCGATTACTTACATTGTCTTTTACTTCGCGCAGTTTATCGCTGAGGTACGCAAGTTCTTCCTGCATCGCGAAAGCTTCGCTGGTTGCCTTAATCTTTATCTCGCGGTCAGGAGCCGGATGAGGAGTGACAGGATGATAAGCAACTTCAAATTTATTCTCAACTGTTTCGCCGTTCACTGTTATGCGTGCATAATATAATCCTTCGGACACAAGAGGCGAAATAAATCCGCTGACATCAACTTTTACGCCTGTTGCAACGCGTGGCGGTTTTCCGCGCATATCCCAGATCACTTTGTTCAGCCCTTTTCTTTTGCTCGCTGGTATGGATTTCACCAGGTTATTGTTTGCATCAAAAATTTCGAATTTTACATCTCCTTTCTGCACACGTTGTTTCAAATAATACAGAAATGTGTAACCATCAGCCGTATTCGGTCCGGAATATCCTGATCCGGGGAAAGCTGAACCATAAGAGATCCCTCCCATCCACTGCTGTCTTGCAGGAACAAATGCAACGTTCTTTAGAAGCAGTTCCTGATTTATAGTTCTGAATGGCGTGAGATCGTCAACAATGATCACTCCCCTCCCGTGCGTTGCAAGGATCAAATCATTGGTCACAGGATGGATTGCGATATCGCGCACTGCTACCGGCGGAACGTTGGCCCTGTAATTGATCCAGCTTTTTCCTTCATCCATTGAAACAAACAAGCCCAGTTCAGTACCTGCAAACAATAAACCGGGATTCACAACATCCTGTTTTATTTTATGCGCATACCCGCTTATCTCATTTGTTACAATAGATTTCCATGTTTTTCCAAGATCTGTTGATTTATAAATGTAAGGCATCATATCACCGAAGGCGTGATTATCAAACGTTACAAAAACTGTATTCTTATCATATTTACCCGCATCAATGCTGCTTACCCAGCTATTCGCCGGCAAACCAGTTATATTTTTAACCACGTTGGTCCATGTCTTTCCGCCATCTGTTGTGAGTTGCAGGTTTCCGTCATCAGTACCAACCCAGATCATATTCACATCAAGCGGACTCTGACAAATTGAAAAAATTGTACAGTGATTCTCGGCGCCTGAATTGTCTACGCTTAAGCCCCCAGATTTATCCTGTTGCAGTTTCGCTTGATTATTCGTCGTCAGGTCGGGTGAGATTCTCTCCCATGTATCACCTTTATTTTTTGTTCTGTAGAGATATTGCGCGCCGTAATAAATAATTTCAGGATTTGTGGGGCTGTTTACAATTGGCGTATTCCAGTTGCAGCGCAATTTTACTTCACCCGGAAGCGCATATGGCTTAATGTTTTTGTATTCATTGAATTTTTTGTTGAAGCGCGTGATCTCTCCACCCTGCGATTCACTATAAACGATATCTGGATTTGTCATATCGGGCTGAACCCAGAAGCCGTCACCAAATCCGCAATTAAACCAATCACGGTTCTCTATTCCGCCCTGGCTTTGTGTTGGCGCATACCAGCTGCCGTTATCCTGCAATCCACCGTAAACATTATAAGGCTCCTGCAAATCATATTGCACGTGGTAAAACTGAGACACAGGCAGGTTGCCAAACATGGTCCAGCTGTTACCTCTGTCCAGCGACTGGTAAACTCCTCCATCCGTTCCCAATAATAAATGCGAAGTGTTATTTGGATTGATCCATAATGCGTGATGATCGCTGTGAACCCATCCTCCGGCAAAAGAGGCTTCGTCAAAACTTTCTCCGCTGTCATCACTGAATGATAGATTTAATGACGGACGATAAATTCTTTTCGGATCTGTTGGATCAACTACTATAACGCTGAAATAAAATGGTCTCCAGCTCACATTCATGCTGCCGCCTTTGCGTGACCAGTTGTTACCGCCATCTGTAGATTTATATAATCCTGTATTTTTAGATTCAACAATGCAATAAACATTATCCGGCTCGCTGGGAGCAATTGCAATGCATATGCGCCCCAGTTCATTTCCTTCAATTCCATTATGAATTTTGTTCCAGGTTTTTCCACCGTCTACAGATTTAAATAACGCTGATGTTTTTCCGCCTGAAGTAAAACTCCATGGTGTTCTTCGAAACTGCCACATGCTCATATACATGATATCAGGATTTTTCGGATTGATAGTGAAATCTGCGCAGCCTGTTTTTTCGTCTATGTAATAAATTTTGCTCCAAGTTTTTCCCGCGTCAGTTGACTTATATAATCCACGATGTTTACTGTCACTCCACAACGGACCAGGAACTGCGGCAAAAATTACGTTTGGATCTTTTGGGTGAATTACAATCTTTGAAATTCGTTCAGTGCTGTCTAATCCGATTTTCTGCCATGTAGTTCCACCGTCAGTTGTTTTGTAAATACCGGTTCCAATAGAAACTGAGTTGCGCATATTACATTCTCCTGTACCCACATAAACAGTTTCCGGATTCTTCTGATCAATAGTAAGGCAACCAATACTCTGAGAGAATTTATCGAACACCGGATTGAAAGTAACTCCTGCGGTGGTTGATTTCCATACTCCACCACCCGCGGTGCCAACATAAATAATTCTGGGTGTTGCAGTAACCGCGTCAATGGCCGTTATTCTTCCGCTCATTTCTGCGGGACCAATCTGTCTTGCGCCTATTGCCCCAAACATGGCGCTGGTTAGTTTAACTTCCTGTTGTTGCGCAAAGAAAAGCGCGGGTAAAAAAATGGCAGCTATAATTTTTTTCATAAGAATTTTCAGTTTCAATATTATTTGTCTTTGTTTTGTTCCGCTGCATTTGCATTTGCGTCAGGCATAACAAATTCCTTATCATCCAGCTGCAGGTTATACTCAATCTTTTCTACTGTAATCTGAAAAGCGAGCACTCCTCCGCTCATGTTTTCAATTGAAGCGGCCGCGGTAATTCCATCTACAGTCTGGTAATTGCTGTAATATGTTTCAGCCTCAAACTCCTTATCCTTCATTTTCGCTTTGGTTTTTTCCTTCAGAATAAGATTTGAAAGAACATCAATATAATAGTAAGTGATGTTTCCATTTTTTTTGGTGAGTCGGATAAGATAAACTTCTTCGCCATCCATATCTTCTTTACCCAGATACTCGGCGGTAAATCCTTTTTCTTTATAATCGAGAAGATCAGATTCCATTTTTCCGCCCTGCTCCTGCAACTGCAGCACCTGGTCTTCATTCATTTTTTGTGGTTTCTTATCACCCATCATTGGATTTATATACCATCCGGTTTTACCATTCGCGTCATAGGCCTGGATCATTTTCATGTTCTGAATGGTGGTAACTGTTTTCATGCTGCCATTCTTTTTTGAAAGCATTTCCACGGGGAACTCAAAGCCCTGCGCTCTTCCCTTAATGGTCATTTTAATGGAATTTACAGCCTTAAGTTTATCGCGTCCTCCGAGCGCGTCAATATGCTTTTGAACTATCTCATCAACCGTTTGCGCGTTCACATTGAAGACAGCAATGGTCATTAAAAACAAAAAGAGACTGAAATGCTTTTGCATGAATAAAATATTTATGGATTAAAGATAGGGTGAAGACGGAACATCTGTCTCCCACAGGTAAGGGTAATCAACCATCCATAAAAAAAAAGCCCCCGCTTTGCTGCGGAGGCTTTAGAATTGAGATATTAAGAATTACTTCTTGATGATCATTTTGTTTGTAACTGAGAATTCGCCGGTCTTAACTTCGTAGAAGTAGATACCTGCAGGAAGATTTTCAGAAGAAAGGTTGATCACGTTAGTACCTGCAACGCCATTTACTTTGGTGCTGTATACAGCCTGACCAATAGCGTTGTAGATATTTACTTTAATCTCACCTGAATTACTCATGTTAACGTTCATAGTTGCAGAACCGTTAGAAGGGTTTGGATACAAGCTCACGTTGTTAGCTAAAGTTGCATTCTCGTTCATACCAATAGTACAAACTGTGAAGTCAGCATCAGTAAGAGTCATATCATCCATGAAATAGTGATCAATCTGAGTAAGTACACTATAGCTCAGGTCTGCAGAGATAGAATAAGATACCGGAATGTTGTAAGTTCCGGATACCGATGTTCCTTTTGTAACAGGAGACACATAATGATACCATGCGAAGTCGCTTGAAGCATACATTGAATCTTTTGGAGTCCAGCAACGAGTATCAACATCTACACCTTTGAAGCAGAGATATGGAGAAACGTTGATTGGATCAGAAAGCTGGCTGATATCAGAGTCAGCCCAAACGAAGAACAGCTTGTAGCCATCTTCGCTTCTGCTCATTTGCAGACGCGCGTCGTTATCATAGAAAACGCCAGCCTGAGATTCGTACCATACAAGTGATGCTTCACCATTTGAAGCGTTTGCCTGTATAGAGTCAATCAATTGCATTTTCCATCCGTCAGTAGGATCAGTCCAGCAATTGTAGATGTAATTTGGAAGACCTCCAAAAGTGTATCCAAGTGAATCCGGATGATCAGAATATCCAGAAGTGATCTGAATACAGATCTGAAGCTCACCGTTTTTATCAACTACAAGGTCACTTCCGTTTGTTGTAGTGAAGAAAGGCTTTGCATCTGTTCCGTTGTAGCTGTAAAGATATTTGGCAGCTAACTGGTCAGGATGGTTCATCATTAAGTTCAACCAGTCGAATGCTGGCTGATACTGGTTCCATGTAGTACCACCGTCAGTAGTTTTGTAAACCATTGGCTGGTAAGTGCGGGTTCCAGGAGTTGTTGCAGCGCTATCAACACCGTAAGTAACTACATAACCGATCTGACCGTTGTCAGACCAAGCCTGGTATCCTAATCCCATTTGAAGGTCACCAGCGGCATCTGCCACAGCTCTTGGTTTAATTGAATCAAATGTCCAGTCAAAAGTGTTTGTACCACTGTTGAAAGTTCCAATATTGATTATATGTCCACGAAAGTTAGTGTAGTTCTCATCATCAGTAAGTGAACCAAGAACTTTTGCTTTTCCGGCTACCATGTCAAAATCAATACGCGAAAAGAACTCAGTTGGCCATGAACCACCACCAACATATTGCTCCTGTGAATCAAGATTGGTACCATTAAGCTGTCCGCTTACATAATAGTTTCCAACCCAGCCACTACCGGTAGTGATAGGACCGGAACCTACTGCAAATGCATTACCGATTGTAGTATTTCCCGTAGGATTATAGATTGCTCCTGAAGGATAACGATATGCGCTTGCACCCTGGCTGTAACCATACACCAAAGAATCCCAGTTGGTACCCCAGTTTGTAGTGTAAGTAATTTGTGTGTTACCGCTGTTTGCACCTGCGTTACCATAGTTTGGTGACTGACGGTGTGTAAACGCCACAGCTCCAAGTTCTTTGTTATAGCTCAAACAATTTGACTGAGAAACGAGCAAAGTCAAAAGGTTATAGGAGCTGGACATCATCTTGTAAGGTGGAGCAGCAGCAGCTTTATTGTTGCTGTTAAGTAAATTCGATTTTTTCTGTGGAAATTGTACAGAGTTTTGATCTATTGCACTGTTCTTCTTCAAGTTTACACCCTTTTGCACAGTGGCATTAGATGGTAACTTTCTGAACTTTCCCTGCGCACTCAACGATGTTATGCCAAGCATAACAGATAGGCCGAGTAGTAACGGTTTTTTCATTGTGGTTAGTTTAGGTTATACATTTTAAAAGGTAGATTCAAATTTAGCTGAAAATCTTACACTTACTATGAATAGTCAGGAAAATTATTCTCTTGTATACCAAACTTTTACACATTGAATATCCGTCTCCATCTGTTAAAAGTCAATATTTTGAACCCAAGAAATCTCTCCTTCTGATCGGTGGGGGCATACAATTCGTCGGATTTCTTGTGGAACAATGAATAGTTTAAGTATGGTTTCACACTCGAAAAGTCTTCTCTCTTAAGTTCGGCGTAGAGATTCTTAATCCAGAAATTATGGGGGGTTACGTAGCCCATTTTGTCCTGACGGGAATATATTTTTTGCGGAAGGTGTTTTTTAGCCGATTCGCGAAGTAAAATTTTCAAAACACCGTCTTTAATCTTATACGAACCGGGAATAGAAAAAATCCTTTTTATCAGATCAATATCATCGGCAAAAGGTGTGCGGCTCTCAACAGAGTGCCACATGCTGCAACGATCCTCGCACTTCAGGTACAATTTCATCCTGGAATTTGAAAATTCTTTTTTTAAATGTTCATTTAATGAGGGATATTCTTTTTTCAAAGCGGGAGCCTTGTCGTATTCTTTGAGAAAATCTGAGTTTAAAAATTTCAATTGCGGATCCTTTAAGCCACGCAGCCACTTGTTTCCTTTCAGGTCTATTCCCCCTTTTATTTTTTCCTTAATTTGAAATTTACGTGCGCTTGCGGTGTGCGGAAAAAGATTCATCTCATTTTCAAGACGCTGTTTTGAAGAGTGTAATTTCAACTCTTTCCAAAAGC
>CBIHPU010000056.1:0-11580 GCA_966211935.1 uncultured bacterium
ATTTCCGTTAATCGTGACACGCGAGCAGAGAGGATTTTATCTTGCGACGTCATATCCTTATTATGCGATTGCTTTATCAATATACCTGTCGGTGTTTTTTAATGCTTTATATGCTTCGGGCTGGAAAGCGAACCAGCTCAAAATTTTCAGAGGCATTACTTATTTGGCTTCAGTAGCTGTGGTGATTGTGACTTTATTTTTACTTCCGACAGCAAAGCGCGATGCGGATAAATTTCATGATTTTAAAGTGATCGGAAAAAATATTGAATACGGATCCTATGCGGCGATTCCGGAATCAATGTGGAACGATTGGGAACTTCAGACAGGATTGATACGCGAAAATTACATCAGCATAACAACAGACACTGCAAAGTCAGCTTACTTCATTATTGACCCGCAGGGCTTTATCTCAGCGGATACGATAGGTTACAAGAGAGTTAACCTGCCTTTGAAAAGATATGTAGTATACAGGAAGTGATAAAATTTTCGACCTGCAGAACTTTCTAAACTTTCAACTTTCTCAACTTTCTCAACTTTCCAAACTTCCAACTTTCTTAACTCACTCCACCGTCGCAATTACCTTAAGTTCAATAGCGATTGGAGTTGGCAGACAATTGATCTCGATGGTTGTTCTGCAGGGAGGATTTTCTTTAAAATATTCAGCCCAGAGTTTATTGTATTTAGGAAAATCGTCTTTCATGTTAGTGAGAAAAACAGTTACATCCACAATTCTGTTCCAGTTGCTGCCAGCGTCCTCAAGTATGTATTTGATGTTCCTGAAAACAGAATGACATTGAGCTTCTATATCGTATGAAACAATGTTTCCTTTTTCATCCAGCTCAACGCCAGGAATTTTTTTTGTACCGCGTTCCCTCGGGCCAACTCCTGAGAGGAATAATAGATTACCAACTTTACGCGCGTGTGGATATAAACCTACCGGCTCAGGTGCTTTGTTTGATTCAAATTTTTCCATTTCTGGGTACTAATTACGAATTTGTTGCGAATATACGAATTACGAATTCGATTTACTGATAAGAGCAGCTCCTTCAATACCACTTCCTATTGAAAGCAATAAATAATCAGATCATATCTTCCTTAAGCGAATTACGCTTTGTAATTCTTCATCACTTCTTCCCAGTTCACAACATTCCACCACGCGTTAATGTAATCAGCGCGTTTATTCTGATACTTTAAGTAATACGCATGTTCCCAAACGTCAATTCCAAGAATGGGTGTTCCTTTAATTACACACACACCAATTACGGTTTTAGCGTGTTTGGTTTTTGAGCCTTTTTCATTTTTTCCATTGTTTTCTCAAACAAACCCGCCCCCACCGCAACCAACACGACTCTTTGCTGCTTCATTGAATTTAGTTTTGAATTCTTCAAAGGAATTGAAATTGCTGTTGATAGCGTCTGCCAGCTTTCCTTCTGGTTTCCCTCCTCCCGGCTTCATTATCTTCCAGAAAAAAGAATGGTTCCAGTGACCGCCGCCGTTATTTCTGACTGCAACTGATTGTTTGGAGATCTTTTTTAAAATTTCTTCCAAAGATTTTCCAGCCGAATCTTTTTCATTGAGAGCCTTATTCAGATTGTCTACGTACGCCTGGTGATGTTTACTGTGATGAATTTCCATTGTCATCTTATCAATTGCCGGTTCTAATGCATCGTAGGCGTATGGTAATTGTGGAAGTGTAAAAGTATTTCCGCCAAAAGACAAAATTGATTGGTCTTCTTTATTCAGCGGCGCTGAAAAAGATTTTAAAACGGGAATCCCAACCATTCCTCCAACTGCAAGAAGTAGTGAGTTTTTCAAAAATTTTCTTCGGCTTTTTGACATAACGTTTGTTTTTAGAACAAAAGCGCTCAAAATTCACGCCATAATGATTTATTCTGGAGTAATTTACTCAACGAATTATAAGAGCGGGCGATACAAAAAAATCTTTTAGATGGAAACGTAACGACAACACAAAAACTTGCGTTATGTCATGAAAATTAAAGCAGGAAAAGTGATCAGAATTCAGGATTGAAAACTGAGCAGGGCCATCCACGCTTCTTTGACTTTCTTTTCTTCAAGTAGTTTTTTCGCGAAAGCGTGTAATTGCTCTTCTGATTTTCCGTTCTGTGAAAGAATTTTTTTCAGCTCCGGATCATTTTTGAACGCTGCAATCTCTTCTTTGGAAGGGATATTTTCTATGTTGCCCAACTGGCCGAGATTATTTGCAGAAAGAATTTTACTGTTGCGTATGTTTTCCGGAATTGAGTCAATTCCCACCCCAAGTGTAGTAAGTGGTTTTTCAAGTTCAAACAGTGCGTCGCCATGCGCGCGGCAGTACCAATTGCCTCCCATTCTCGCCACGAGATCAATCTTTCGCTGGTCTATTGTGCCTTTCTCATCCAGGTATTCATCTTTGATATGCATCAGCACCACTTCACAAATGATTAAATTTCCCGCTGCGCCTTGCGTTCCCAATTCAATCACCTGGTTCACTTTACATTCAAGCTGCACCGGCGATTCTTTCACGCGGAATGGCTTGATCATTTTAGATTTTTCCTGTGTGAATCCCGCTTTTACAAATTCATTCACCTCTTTTGCGTATTCGGCGCTTGCCAACGACACCTGTTGCACCATGGGATAATTCACAATGTTGATCACCACCTCAGGCACCTCTTTAATATTTTCGTAAGTGTGTTTATTCGTATTCGTTCTTCCGCTGCGCGCGGGAGAAAAAATCAGAATAGGTGGATTAGCGGAAAAAACATTGAAAAAACTAAATGGCGCCAGGTTCGGAATTCCATCGTTGCCAATAGTGCTTGCAAATGCTATGGGGCGTGGTCCAACAGCGCCAAGTAATAGCGAATGCAGTTGAGGGACCTTAATTTCTTTAGGATTGATTTCCATTGTGTGGCAGAAGCGGGAAGCTTATTTCATTTTGATCATCTGGTTGCGAAGATCCTCTATGGCTTTCACAATTTCTCCAAAGATTGCGTCATCAATCTTACGTTCGTTTTTAGTTTCAACGTAAGTTTCATGATGCGCTGTATCAGTTTGTGTTATTGTTACAGGATTTCCTGCGGGAATTTTATCGAACGCTGCCAATACTTTTTTCAGACCATCAACAATGAACTGCGTTTCTGTTTTTACTTTTCCACTTTCAACCAGCGCAATGAGGCTTTTCAGTGAATTGTACTGAGGATCGCTCGTAATTCTTTTGCGGATCTGGTTCTCTTTGCTTTTTTCGTAAACCCTGGAAGCGATATACATTCCTTCAACCCATCCGCCCGCAACAATAAGAGATGACGTTCCCTGTCTGGCGTTTTCCTTCAGATAACTATCCGCCTCCCAGAAAGAGTTTGAAACAATTTCTAAAACAGAATCGCGGTTCTCTCTGTTCCTTTCAATTCTGTCAGCTGTTTTTTCATCGAACGCTTCAACAATACCTAAATCCTTGCTCAGGCTGTTCACACATTTCAAAAATGTCATGGATTCCTGCGTGTTTTCAAAAACGCCGGCAAAACTCAGATCGGCACCGTATATACCTAGATTGACCGCTCTCGCCTCTTCGCTTGCGTATGTTTTAAAAATTGTCGGATCATTCGTCATCGCAGCATCATAATCTGCTCCCGCGTCGCGTAAAAGCTGAGAAGTTTCCACTGGCGATGGGATATTGAAAAATACTATTTGAGTATTCAGTCGTTGGTTCAGGCTAGCAGTATCCTGTAAAGTAGAATCGGCTACATTGGTATCATCCTCTCCCGCAGATGGCCCGCAGGCTGTAAGCAACAGCAGTGATGCGGGGAGAAAAAGGGTGAATGATTTCATATGCGGTTTTGTGGCCAAAGATAAAGGAAAAATGGGGCAAAACAAAGACAGATTTCCAAGACACTTCATTAAAACAGCATTCGTGTTTTTGGTTTTTACGGCAATAAATCCCGAATGAAAACGTTAAGAACAGGAGCCGTTTTATACTTATCTTTAAGAATTAGATTTTTCCTTTTTGAAAACGCGGCTATTTTATATAATTGCATTTTTTACTCTGACCTTTTCCATCTCCGCACAGGTAGGTTCATTGAAGAAAGGAGCCGTTCTTCTCAACCGGGATACAATAACATTTGATACACTGAGTATTGTTCCCGGAACTTTTCAGTTTTCAGATCCGCAGGATTCTTTGCGATGCAGGGTGGATCTTAAAAACAAACAGTTGATCTGTCTGCGTAAAGATTCTACTGTTCCACTTGTAACATTTACTTACAGGACCTACCCCATAAATTTTGAGAAGGAATATTATCATAAGGACATCCGTAAACTGAACAGAGACCTGAGCATGCCGCAGAATCCCTTCAGTATTGTGTTTGGTAAAACCGACCAGGGTAAACCTAAAACTGCTTTTGAACCTGATGGACTTACAAAAAACGGAAGTATTTCGAGAGGAATTATGTTTGGCAACAACCAGGATGTAGTAGTGAATTCCAGTTTGAACCTGCAGGTGAGCGGAAAACTTAGTAACGACATTGAAATTTCGCTCGCTGCAACTGATAATAATATTCCCGTTCAGGCAGAAGGAAATACGCAGCAACTTCAGGAGTTTGACAAAGTTTATATTCAGCTGAATGACAAGCATTCAAAAATGATTGTTGGGGATTTTCAGATCGAACGGCCCAAAAGTTATTTCATGAATTTTTACAAGCGTACACAAGGAGTGCTGATGAGTAACTCAACAGATTTCGCGTTGAAGAACAATAAGAAAGCAACACTCACAAATACTGTTACGGGGGCGGTTTCCAAAGGAAGATTTGCAAGAAACATTATTCAGGGAAATGAGAATAACCAGGGGCCATATCGACTGACCGGAGCAGACAGGGAGCCATTTATAATTGTTCTGTCGGGTACAGAACGCGTTTACATTGACGGACGAATGCTTACACGCGGACAGGAGAATGATTATGTTATTGATTACAATAATGCGGAACTGACTTTTACAGCCAGAAACATCATAACAAAAGACAAGAGGATTATTGTCGAGTTTCAGTATGCGGAAAGAAATTATGCACGCGCTCTTTACTTTTACAGCGGAGAATTTAAAACGGATAAAACCCGCCTGCATTTTAATTTTTTCCAGGAGAGTGACAACAAAAATAAAACTTTAATGCAGTCGCTTACAGATGCGGAGAAGTTGTTATTGATACAAATTGGAGATACGTTGAACAAGGCGTTTGCACCAGGCTATACCGCTTCAGAATTTAATACAACGGAAGTTTTTTACAGAAAAGTCGATACGCTGGCCAACGCAGTTCTGTATCCGGATGTTTTTATTTACAACACGGACGCAAGTGTTCAGAGTTACCGTGTTCGCTTTTCTTATGTAGGAAGTGGAAACGGAAATTACCGTCAGGTTCAGTCTTCGGCAAACGGAAGAGTGTATCAATGGTATGAACCGGTAGGAGGAATTAAACAGGGAGATTATGAGCCGCTTGTACAATTGGTGACGCCAAAGAAAAGACAAATGCTTACCGCCGGTGTTGATCAGTTATACGGTAAAAACGGGAAATTCAGTCTTGAAGGGGTGTATACTGTAAATGATCTGAATACTTTTTCTTCCGCTGACGCCGGAGACGATGAAGGTCAGGGTGTAAAATTTTCATTGGCGGATAAATTACTTGTAGCAAGAGGAGATTCTGCCGGAAAGAAAAAAGTTTTTCTGAATTACGGAGCAGGATATGAATTTGTTCAGAAGCGGTTTACGCAAATAGAACGTTTCCGCAGTGTTGAATTTGAACGTGACTGGAACAGAAATCTTTCGACAGTGGTGAATAATGATCAGCACCTCATAAATGGAATGGTAGGGATCGACGCCGGACATATTTATTCCGGTCAATACAGCTTCAATAGTTTTGTTGAAGGAAATGAATTTACCGGAATGCGTCACGCGGTATTGAATAATTTTAATAAAGGTCCCGCCCGCGCTGTTTTCAATTCTTCCTACGTTAACACTAACGGAAATGAACAGGCAACAGAATTTTACCGCCATAAATCTCAGCTGCTGTATAAAATAAAAAATATTCAATTAGGATATACAGATGAATTTGAGAACAATATGTTTCGTTACACTCCCTCAGATTCTGTCCTGACTCGTTCGTATCAATTCTGGGAGTGGGAGGGAAGTTTAGCGAATACTGACAGCAGCGGAAATTATTTTAAGCTCTTTTACAAAGAGCGTTGGGATAAGAAAGCTTACACTCAGTCGTTGAGTGATAGTGCATATGCGCAGAATGCCGGAATGCAATTCAACCTGAATAAATTCAGGAACCATATTTTACGTACAAATGTTACTGTGAGAAAATTGCAGTATCTCGGTCCTAATCTTGCCAACAACAAACCAGATAATAATTTGCTGAGCAGAATTGAATACTCACCCAAACTTTGGAAAGGATTTTTGCAGAGCACTATTTATTACGAGGCGGGATACGGACTTGAGCTAAAACGTGAATATTCTTATCTGGAAGTTGCCGCCGGACAAGGAACTTATTATTGGAACGATTACAATGGAAACGGAATAAAAGAACTGAATGAATTTGAAATCGCGTTGTATCCAGACCAGGCGGTTTTCATTCGTGTCTGGACGCCAACTAATACGTACATAAAAGTCAATCATGACCAGTTCAGTTATTCCATGTATCTGCGTCCGGGAGTTTTTAAAAAACAAAGCAGCGGAAAATTCATGAAATTCCTTTCGCGTTTCGTGACGCAGACAGCGTACAGAATGGACAAGAAAACACAGGCGCAGTTAAACGTGTTGCGCTTTAATCCATTTGATGCTGATTCGGATGATTCTTTATTGACATCGATGGCATTTAATTTCAGGCAGGCTTTGTTTTTCAATCAGAGTTCACAGGTGTTCGGTTTTGATTTTACTTACCAGGATAACAGAAACAAACAACTTGTTACAAACGGATATGAAAGTCGCGAACTGCAGACAAATGAATTAAAAATGAGATGGAACATTACAAAGTCCTGGGGATTTTTTCTGAATACAACTTATGGATTCAAAACCACGGCATCGCAGTTTTTCACTTCGCGCAATTACAAAATTGAATATTATGAAGCGGAACCAAGAATTTCTTTTCAGCCGAACACCGCGTTCCGAATTAGCCTGATCTATAAAAGAAGCGACAAAAAAAATATTCTCGGAGAACAACGCGCAATATTGGATGATCTCGGCGCTGAGCTAAGATATAATCAGCTGACAAAAGGCAGCATAAGCGCCAAAGGAAATTTTATTTTAATTTCTTACAATGATATTCAGACCAGTCCGGTCGCTTTTGAAATGCTGAATGCATTAAAACCTGGACAAAATTATACCTGGAACCTGAGCTACCAACGCAATCTCACGAACAACATGCAGATCAGTGTAACGTACGACGGGCGAAAGTCGACCGGGAACAGAATCGTTCACATTGGAGGCGCGCAGGTACGGGCGTTTTTCTAAAGGGTAAGATTTTCAGAATAAACATTTACTCTACCATTAATTACTACTTTTTGCCGGTATTTCATTTTCATTTTCTATTATTTTTGTCGCCTGATAAATCAATATTATATGAAAAAACAACTACTTATTTTCTCTGTTTCTTTTTTAGTGTTGAGCATCTCTGCTCAACCGGTGATTATTAACGGATCAAATGTTCCTGCTCCTGGTTATACTGCTCCTGTTTCAATGGCAGCAACAACACTACCCGGTTCAGCAGGGGCCAATCAAACATGGGACTTCAGTGCGCTGACTTTTTCTTCCCTGGGAACTATGAATGTTATTACTCCTTCCTCTTCTGGTATGGCTTCCTCATTTCCAACTGCAAACTATGCTTATACATTTAGTGGTACGACTAGTTTTTTTGAAGTCGGCGCAACCAAAATGGAAGTGCTTGCATATACAATCACATCTCCGGGAACAGGAAATGATTATTCACCTAACCCGCGAACAATGTTGAAATTCCCTTTCAGTTACCAGGATACGGCAAATGACTTGTGGCAAAAGGTGGGCGGATCTGTTAACACCGTTACGATCACTTACGACGGATACGGCACGCTTATTACTCCAACTGCAACTTACACTAACGTTGTTCGTGTAAAGGAAGATTACGGAAGCGGAGGAATAGATTACCAATGGTATCTCACGAATCCTTTAATGCCGATTATGATATTTGATCATAATAATAATTACTTGTATTATACAGGCGCCGTTGTTACCGGGACGTCTGAGATTTTGAGTAATAAAGTTTCTGTGAACGTGTTTCCGAATCCGTCAAACGGAAAAGTAACGTTCACGCTTTCAAAGGCGGAAATTAAATCCGGCGTAATAAGTATTACTAATTCACTGGGTCAGGTTGTTTCTGAAACGATCATAAATGCCGAAACCAGCGTTATTGAAATAAGCGGATTAGCGTCCGGAATTTATTATTACCAGGTGAGCGCAGAAAACAGTGTATTAGGTCGTGGAAAATTGGTGGTAGAATAACTTTTCTTTTACTTCTCAGAATCCCCGTCCTGAATTTCAGGATGGGGTTTTTTTTGCTTTGGGCAGTTATCCGAATCTATCGGCATTTTTTATTTCTGAATGATTGTGATGATCGGCTTAAATATGAGGCTGATCACGATTGTTTCTTTTTTTTTATAAAGCATCGCAATTTGTCGTCGGATGAAGTCATTTCGTTCAATGTCAGTCAGACGCCTGAGGAAAATTATCAGGTTACCCTCAACGTGATTTTAGATTTGGAGCAGATTTAAAAACTCCAATCAATGCAAAATTTATTACACCACAGCAAAACGATTTTAATCGCAGCAATACTAAATGTTTCAGTAATTACGCAGTGTTTTTCTCAAACTGTTCCTTCTCCACAAACACTACCATACATGCAGGATTTTTCTTTTCTGGCCCATACATCAGCTACGTATCCCGACGGGTGGCAGGGATGGAATTTAAGCAATGCAGGATCAGGCACGAGCTTTCGTATTACAGCTCCAATCGCTGATATGCCATTAACTGCATCAAGTGATGCCTCTATAGGTTCAGCTGGCATTCATAATTATGGCGGTAAAATAGGTTTTCTTGCAAGAAACAATGGTAATGCAGCCGATCCTTCAGTAGCTCTGGCAATCTCAACATCCGGGCAAACTAATATCAAAGTAGTTTTTGATGTGATGACAATCAGGAATCCTTATGGTGGGTCAACGCACATTAATAACGTGGAGCTGCAATATAGAATAGGAAATACTCTTGGCACTTTTACATCTGTAAGCGGAAATATTTATTCAAATAATACCGTTAACCAGTTAACAGGGACAACACCACAAAACATGCAAAACATTTTGATCACACTTCCTGCATCTTGTGACAATCAACCATTAATTCAATTGCGATGGGTTCAACGTGATCAGAGTGGTTCTGGTCAACAGCGCCCAAGTTTTGCATTGGATAATATTTCAATCTGCGGTCTCCCTCAGGTAAGTGCAAGCGGCTCAACAGCAATTTGCACAGGTGATTCTGTTATCTTATCTGCGAGCGCCGGCGCCTCTTATTTATGGTCAACAGGAGCAACTACGCAATCTATTTCAGTGTCAGCTGCCGGAAATTATTATTGCAGTGTTACACAGCAAGGAGGATGCAGTAATATGTCACCGTCAACCACTATTTCTTTGTTGCCCTTACCGAATGTATCAATCAGCGCGAGTCAATCAGCTGTGCTGTGTCCCGGCTGTCAGATAAATCTTGAAGCAACCGGTGCCGCAACTTATGCTTGGGATTTGAATCTGGGCGGCGCTACAACGAGTTCCGTTTCTGTTGCGCCAATGAACACATCGAGCTACAGTGTTACTGGTATAGATGAAAACGGATGTAAAAGTTCAGCGATGCAGCAGATCAGTGTTGGTTCCCTTTCCAGTGCAGTGTTGCCTGGCTATTCAAACATGACTGTAAGTAATCTCAACAGCCTGATCCAGATTTCATCAGCGCCGGGAGCAACTTCTGTAAAATATACCTTTACGCCAAATGATGGTGGGTCAGCAGTTATGAAAACAGTGAGCCCCTTCAGTTCCAGTTTAAATCTTGGTACTGTAAGTGGATTGCAGTATAATAAAACATATTCAGTTACTGTTCAGCCTTTCCAGGGATCAATTGGAGGATGTATCAGTACGGCCAGCCAGGTTAATGTAGCAGCGCCGGTTGCCTGGGTTTATAATGGATGTGGCAAAAGTTATAATAATCTGAATGCGATGATCCTAAGTAGCGTTTGTCCAGGAGCAACTTCTATTGAATGGGTTTTTACTCCGGCCAACGGCGGCACTCCAATAACCAAAACAATTTCACCATTCTCTTACTCGCTTAATCTTTCAACTGTTACAGGTTTGCAATACGGTACATCCTACAGCGTGAAAGTTAGAGCCAGCGCAGGTTCACTTGTTGGTCCGTACAGTAGTCCTTGCCAAATTAATATAGTTGCTCCTGCAATTCAAGTCTATTATGGCTGCGGAAAAAGTTTTAGCAACCTGAATGCTACAATTCAAAGTACAATTTGTCCGGGAGCAACTTCAATAGACTGGATGTTTACGCCTATCGGAGGCGGAATTCCAATAATAAAAACTGTTTCTCCATTCAGCTCATATCTTAATCTTTCTTCAGTGGTCGGATTGCAATACGGAATAAGTTATTCTGTACAGGTAAGAGCCAGCGCCGGAATATCGGTTGGAAATTATAGCAATTCATCCTGTATAATATCAATTGGTTCTTCGGGAGCAAAATTTGCGGGTGCTGATACTGAATATTCTGAATCGCCTGACAAAAATGTAACTGCGTTTTCAAATGAAGAGATAAATAATGATGTAATTGCGCTTTATCCGAACCCCAGCAACGGTAGTTTTTCGGTGGAACTTAAAGAATTTGCGCAGGTTTCCGTCTTCAATGTGGTGGGCGAAAATGTTTACCAGGCGGAACATAATTCAGGAATCGCGCAATTAGATCTTACGCAGTTTGGTAACGGAATTTATTTTGTGCGGGTAACTTTCATGAAGGGCATAAACAAAACTGAACGAGTGGTCATACAGGATTAGTTTTGCTGAAGATTATTTGTAAAACCCGGCAGAATAATAAACTGCCGGGTTTATTTTTTAAATTTGATGAACGACCTTCATAAAAAATGCATTTTACATTACGTTCCTGGAAAAGCTCCGACCTGGAAAGTCTCGTTAAACACGCGGATAATTTCAACATAGCGAAATTCATGACAGATGGATTTCCATTTCCATACACAAAGGAGAATGGCATCACTTTTATTCAGTTTGCGCTTAAAGATGATCCGATTCATATTTTTGCCATTGACATAAACGGTGAAGCGGTGGGCGGAATAGGCATTCATCCTCAAACTGATATCCAGAGAAAAAACGCGGAGTTAGGTTACTGGCTCTCTGAAGAATATTGGGGGAACGGAATAATCTCCCGCGCAATTCCGCAGGCGCTTGATTTTGCTTTTAAAAATTTCGAAATAAACAGAGTGTTTGCAAGGCCGTTTGGGACTAACCAGGCTTCTCAACGAG
>CBIHPU010000057.1:0-11532 GCA_966211935.1 uncultured bacterium
GTCAATGATCACATTGCGTCCCTTAGGACCAAGTGTAACTTTTACTGCATTAGCCAAAGCGTCAACGCCGCGTTTCAGGGCGTCGCGTGCTTCGAGGTTGAATGTTATATCTTTTGCCATTTTATTTTGAGTTTAGAAGGTTTTAAGTTTGGAAAGTTTGAAAGTTTAGAAAGTTTGAAAGTTATTACAGGATCGCGTAAATATCGCTTTCACGCATAATGAGGTATTCTTTACCATCAACCTGGATTTCTGTACCTGCATATTTACCGTACAGAACAGTGTCGCCTGACTTAACAGTCATAGGTTCATCTTTTTTTCCGGTACCAACGGCAACAACTTTACCTTTTTGCGGTTTTTCTTTTGCCGTGTCAGGAATGATGATTCCTCCTGCTGTTTTTTCTTCTGCCGGTGCAGCTTCAACCAGCACGCGGTCTGCCAGTGGTTTAATGCTAATTTTTGCCATAGTGATTTAATTTATTAATTGTTAAACGATGATTTGTGAATTTTTCGCGGGACAGAAAGGACGAAAATTGTGCCAGCTAAGGCTCCCGGTTAAATTCTGGTCAAAATTTCAGTGTGAGGTCAGGCCTAAAACACAAATGTCAGCTGTTGGTGACAAGCTGACATTTGCAATTTCAATTTATTTTGTCGGTTGCGTTTGCGGCGTTCCCGCTGGTTGACCTGGCGTCATCGATCCCGCAGGTGCCTTGGCCATTTTAGCCGTCTCTGATTTTGGAATTTCTTTTTTTCCATCTGCACTTTTGCTGTTCCCCATTTTAGGAGTAGAAAGTAAGCATAGCAGAAGTAGAACACCTGCAGCGCCCCACGTAATCTGTTCAAGAATATCTTTAGTTTTTGCTACACCAAGTATCTGTGCGCTGCTGGAAAAATTAGAAGTTAATCCGCCGCCTTTAGAGTTTTGTATCAGTACAATAAGGCAAAGCACAACGCAAACAAGTATTATTAAAAAGCCTAAAAATCCCATCTTACTTATGTTTTTGTTTCAGTTTTATTTTTTGAATAAGGGATGCAAAGTAAACACTTTTTTCGGGATATTTCAAACTCAAAGTTTTATAAGCTTTAATCGCCTTCGGGTAATTACCTTGTTGTTCGTAGATCCACGCAAGTGTTTCAGTTACAAGTGTTTCGTCTTCCTTATTGCTGGCGCGGGCACTCTTACCCGCGTTAAAAAATTCTGTGGTTTCAGTTATCCTTGTCGGACCCGGATTTGACCTGATGATTTTATCAATCAGTTCCTGTTTTTTCAACTTGTCCTCATCAGGTATGGTTTGCGGCTGAACAACCTCAGTTGGCTTTTCATCTTTCTTTATTTCCTGTTTAATTTCCGAAAACTGTTTAGATTTTACTTCTGTTGAAGTTTCTTTTACCGGTTGTGATTTATGAGATAATAATTTCAGCCACTCGGAAAATGAATGCGGTTCATTTAATGTTTCAGTCAGAATTTTTTTACCGGTCTCCTCATCAAATCCTTCTTTGTTCTCTGAAATTGCATCTTGTTCAGTTTTTTCAATTGGTTTGTTGATATCTGTAACATGAAAAAATTCTTTTTCTATGTACGCATTCACAACAGGATTCACAATTATTTCATCCAGGTTCTTTTCATCCGACCGAACAAATGGGGCGATCTTCAATTCTTTCTTTTCGCCGGAAACCTGTTCCTGTTCCGTTTTTGTGATTTCTTTCTTTACCGGAACTTCGTCGCGTTGTGTAATGATCAATTCAAGGCGTTTGTTGTTCTCTTCCTGAACATTTTCTTTTTTTGTTACAGGCTCTTCATTAATAAAATTCTCTGTATTGAAAGTAATGTCGCTTGATTTGCCGGAAACGTAATTATTGGAAGTAAGCTTTATTTCAGGAAGGGAATTCTCAGTCTCAGGTTCTTTCTTTGTTTCAGAAACATTAAGTTTAATTTCTTTTGTTTCTTCTTTTTTCTGCGAAGGAATAATTGCTTTTTCAACAGGAGATAATGCAGTTGTTTTAGCTTCTGTGATGAGCCTGTAAAGCATTTGTCTGTCCGCTGCAACAATCGAACTCTTCTTCAATGATGAATAATATTCGATGTGATTACTGTTGCTGAGCGCTTTTGCATACAGTAATTGCGCGGTCTGGAACCAGGGATAAGTTTCAACCAAAGATTTCAGTTCAGGAACTGTTGCGTCGCCAAGTGCTACGGGATTACGCAAGTATTCTGTAAACTGAAGCTTATTCATTTTTGATTACCAGTTATTAAAAGCTCTGTTGAAAATGTCTTCGCAGATCTGACGGTTGATGTCGTCCATTAGCGAATTCTCAACCGAAGATAAAGATTTATCGGCGGAAAAATCGTTAAATCGTGTAAAGGATTGTTCGAAGTCTTTGTTCTTTTCGAACCGGTTTGAATACTTTACAAAAACAGTTATTGTAAGCCGGTTCAGCGCAGCCTGATCGCCTGATTGAATTGCAACGGGAGCAACGTTGTAGTCGCTAATGAATCCTTCAAACGCAAGATCGGCGCCGCTTTGTTTTAGCGATAGATTGGTTTGCGATGAAACCATATCGCGTAGTTTTTCAGAAAATTTCTGTGAGATAACAGGAGGCGCAAGCGCGGCGTTATTCGCAAACAAAGCTACAGAAACAGTTTTTGCTTCTGCAGGGATCTGCACATCGTTTAATGTATAACGAACCTTGCATCCTGCCAGCGCAACAGTTGCCAGTAAGATTGAATATGTAAAAAATCTCAGCATTTAATTCCCGCCACTAATATATCATCTGTCTGGTCAAATCCACGCTTCCACTTCACTAATTTTTCTTCAATTATCTTTTTTTGTTCTTTCATGGATAAAGAAGATGTTTCTATCAACCATTCTTTAAAATATTTTATTTTTAATTTTTTCCCTTTCTCTCCTCCGAACTGATCAACAATACCATCGCTGAAAAGATAGAACGTATCTCCTTTTTGAGTTAGTATGGTTTGTTCGTTAAAAGATGTTGCATGCTCGTGAAAACCTACCGGTTGCTTGTCAGGTGTATAAGTGATTATTTCACTTCCACGTAAAAGCAGGCAGGGATTGTTAGCGCCGGCAAAAGTTATTTTTCCATCTGAAATTTTCAAAACACTGATGTCCATTCCATCGCGGCGGTGGCTTTCTTCATCAGCCTGATTGAAAGATTTTATCACCTGGTCGCGAAGCATATCTAGTATTGTAGCGGGTGTAGTAATTCCCTTTTCTATCACGATCTGGTTAAGGGAGGAAATTCCTATAAGACTCATAAAAGCGCCAGGAATTCCGTGTCCGGTACAATCTGCCACCGCAAAAATCTTTTCTCCGTTCTTTTCCGCAAACCAGTAGAAGTCACCGCTTACAATATCGCGTGGACGATAAAGAATGAAGCTTTCGGGAATTGATTTTAATATCTGCTGCTCAGGAATGATAAGTGATTCCTGAATTTTCTGCGCGTAATAAATGCTGTCGGTAATGTCCTTATGTTTTTCTTCAATTATTTTTTTCTGGATCTCAGTTTGTCTTTTTTGTTGCTTGATAACGGTATTGGCAGTTTTCACTTTACTGTTAACCTTTAGTATGTACCAGATAAAAAATCCCGCGATCACTAGAAATCCCACAGAAAAAAGAAGCGCCATGTTTCTTTTTCTGCTTTCAGCTTCACTTGCCTTCAGCTGCAAATCGCGTTTTACAATTTCATTTTGTTTCATCTCAAGTTCAACGCTTCCCTGTATTTCCGCAAGCTTACGTGTATTGCTTTCTGTTTCCAGTTTTTTGCGAAGCGCGTCATGTTCCAGAAAATATTGAAGGGCCAGCTGGTAATTCTTTTGTTTAGCGTGAATTTCATAAAGCGTAAGCAATGTCTCGTCTTCCTGAAAAATATTTTTTATCTCCCTGGCAATTTGCAGAGATGTATCCGCATAGTGGAGCGCAACATCATATTTACGCAATTGTGTATATAATAACGCAAGGTTGTTGCACGACCCTGCTATTCCAAGCCTGTCTGAAACTTCTTCCCTGTATTTTTTCGCCTTCAGCAGGTAATAAAACGCGGAATCGAACTGACCTCTTACGATGAAATTCCAACGTTATTGTAAGTGTTACCCAGGCGATAATGATTGTTTGTTTTTTCATCGTATGCAATCGCAGTTCTGAAATATTGAACAGCCTCTTCCCATTTTTCTTTTCTGGCGAATTCAATTCCTATGTTATTGTAGATGCCGGATATTTCGTTCGCATTTTCTTTGGTGTGTTTCAGTTTTTTGCGGATGTCGAGCGCTTTCAGGTTATAGCTAAGTGACTTGTCCAGGTCATTCTGCGCGTTGGAAATTAGCGCCATTTCCTGGAAGCAGGAGGCAAGCAATAAATTGTTGCCTGAATTTTCCGCTATTGAAAGTGCGCGTTTAATATCGTCAAGCATAGCGTTTTCTTCATTCATCATCCGCAATGCAGTTGCAGAACGCAGACACGCGGAAGCAAGACCGGTTTTATGACCAAGTTTATTAAAAATTTCTTTCCCCTTGTTTGCGTAGTATTTTGAAATGAAAGGATTTGAGTTGGAAGTAATTTTTGCCAGCTCAAGAAAATTCCATCCTTTCATACTGTCGGCTTTGGACTTTATAATTGCCTGAAGCAGGGAGTCGACAATTTTATTCTGCTGCGCTTTCAGATTCACAGAGAGCGCAAAAAAAAGAAAAAGGGCAAATAATGCATTACTGCCGCGCACGGTTAATCTTTTATATTGTATTCGTTGATCTTTCGATATAGTGTCCGTTCCGAAATGCCAAGTTCCTTGGCAGCGTATTTTCTTTTTCCTTTGTGACGCGCCAGAGCTTTTTTGATCATATCAATCTCTTTCTCCTGCAGACTCAATGATTCCTCAATAACGATTGGCTGGTTGTATTGCTGCACATTTGAAGGAACAATTGAAGGATGATGTATTGTAAGCTGATTTGAATCCTGCGAACTGCTGTACATTTTGTTAACCAGCTGTACATCATCTTTAGGAAGATTGATAGAGCCATTTCCGGATTGAACAATATCCGCTACAACTTTTTTAAGATCGTTCAGATCTTTTTTCATTTCAAAAAGAACTTTATAAAGCAACTCGCGTTCTGAAAAATCTCCCGCTGTAGCGCCGCCAGCCAGCTCCGCTTTGCTTAAGGCGGGCAGAGTTGTTGATTGATAATTTGGGAGATATTTTATTAGTGTTTCCGCGTTTATTTCACGGTTCTTTTCAATAATAGAAATCTGTTCCGTAACATTTTTAAGCTGGCGGATATTTCCGTGCCAGTAATAATTTACCAGGGCATTTTCCGCGTCAGGCATCAGGCGGATAACGGGCATTCTGTATTTAGCCGCAAAGTCCGCGGCGAATTTTCTGAAGAGTAAATGAATATCTTCTTTTCTCTCGCGAAGCGGAGGAAGATTAATAGGTACAGTGTTCAAACGATAATAAAGATCTTCCCTGAATTTTCCGCGCTCAATTGCAGTGGGAAGATTTACATTTGTCGCGGTTACCACGCGTACGTCTGTTTTCTGAACTTTTGATGATCCAACACGAATAAATTCTCCGCTTTCCAGAACACGAAGTAACCGCGCCTGTGTAGCTAATGGTAATTCTCCAACTTCATCAAGAAAAATTGTTCCGCCATTCGCCACTTCAAAATATCCTTTTCTCGCCTCATGCGCACCGGTAAACGAACCTTTCTCATGTCCGAATAATTCAGAATCAATTGTTCCTTCCGGAATGGCCCCGCAGTTTACTGCAATGTAAGGTCCGTGTTTGCGAAGGCTGAATTGATGAATGATCTGCGGGAACACTTCTTTACCTGTTCCGCTTTCTCCTGTGATAAGAACGCTCAGGTCCGTTGGCGCAACCTGTCTTGCAATATCAATGGCCCGCTCAAGGGAGGCAGACGTTCCTATTATTCCAAATCTTTGCTTTATATCTGTAACATTCATACTGATAATTACCTTAAAACATGAATAATGTTATCGGATTACTTTTCCTATCAAAGTACTTGTTGTACATCTTTCCGCGAGTACGTCAACAAATTGTCCCTTCTCAAAATTTTCTTTTGGAAAAACAACTGTGGTATTCTGACTGTTTCTTCCGCTCAGCATTTCAGCTGATTTTTTAGAAACACCTTCAATTAAAACCCTGTGAATTTTTCCGACGCCGGTTTCTGTTCTTAACGCGGATTTTTTTTGTTGCAGCGCCACAACTTCAGCAAGTCTTCTTCTCTTCACTTCATCTTCCACATCATCTTTGAATTTTCTTTCAGCAAGAGTTTTTGGTCTTTCAGAATACGCGAACATGTAAGCAAAATCATACTGCACCTGTTCCATCAGGCTTAATGTTTGCTGATGATCTTCTTCCGTTTCTCCGCAAAATCCTGTAATAATATCTGTTGAAATGGCGCAACCCGGAATTATTCTTCTTATCGCCGCAATCCTGTCTAAATACCATTCGCGGGAATAACCTCTGTTCATGCGCTCAAGCACAACAGAACTTCCGCTCTGAACAGGAAGGTGAACGTATTTGCATATGTTATCATGCTTTGCAATAACATACAAAACATCATCTGTCATATCTTTTGGATGAGAAGTTGAAAAACGAACCCGCAATTGCGGAGAGATCAGCGCCACCATTTCCATGAGCTGCGCAAAGCTTACCGCCTTGTTTTTTTCTTCATCAGTGAGATTTTCTTTTTTCAATCCGCCGCCTGTCCATAGATATGAATCAACATTCTGACCCAGCAAGGTAACTTCACGATAACCCTGTTCAAAAAGTTCGCGTGCTTCTTTCACAATTGTCTGAGGATCCCGGCTACGTTCCCGCCCGCGTGTACATGGAACTACACAGAATGAGCACATATTATCGCAGCCACGTGTAATACTTATATAAGCACTTACGCCGTTTGATCCAACGCGGACAGGAGTAATGTCCGCATATGTTTCTTCTTTGGATAAAATTACATTCACTGCTTTTTGTCCGCCCTCCGCGGTGCTCACAAGATTTGGAAGATCACGGTAAGCATCCGGCCCAACAACGAGATCAACAATTTTTTCCTCTTCAAGAAATTTTGTTTTCAGCCGCTCGGCCATGCAACCCAACACGCCGACAAGCGCGGAAGGATTTCTCTTTTTTATCTTTTTAAAATCCTGCAAACGCTGACGCACTTTGTTCTCCGCATTTTCGCGGATGGAACAGGTGTTCAAAAAAATTAAATCGGCTTCTTCAAAATTTTCTGTGGTGCTGTAGCCTTCCTTATATAATATAGAAGCGATGATCTCGCTGTCAGAAAAATTCATCTGGCAGCCATAGCTTTCTAAAAATAATTTTTTTCCGGTCTTAACTTTCGGGTTTTCAACCATCAACGCCTCGCCCTGGCGGGTTTCATCAATCACTTTATTCTCGTTTCCTGTTCGCATTTTTTTCAAAAAAGGGTAACAAAGATAATTCAAATAACTGACATTTTGACATTAAACCTTGCTGGCTTGTATTTTTTAATAATTAGCTGAAACATACCTTAATATAGATATGTCTTTGGATAAATCGTTTTTTATTCTTTTTCTTTGCAGACTTTTCAAATGTTGAAACAGCGATAGAAGGGATTTTTGGATTTTTATTTTTTTAAATACTTGCATGTCAAAGAACTTAGTGATAGTTGAGTCGCCTGCCAAGGCAAAGACGATAGAAGGTTTTTTAGGGAAAGATTTTACAGTGCGATCAAGTTTTGGTCACGTGCGCGATCTTCCTAAAAAAGGAGTGGCTATAGATATAAAGAATAACTTCTCTCCTACGTATGAAATTTCACCGGATAAAGAGAAGGTAATTGCAGAGTTAAAGAGATTGGCTAAGCAGGCAGAAACTGTATGGCTCGCAACCGATGAGGACCGTGAGGGAGAAGCCATTTCATGGCATTTGTTTGAAGCGCTCGGACTTAAAAAAGGAAATACAAAACGCATTGTTTTTCACGAGATCACAAAACCCGCAATTCAAAAAGCTATTCAGAATCCACGCGGAATTGATATCAACCTGGTTAACGCGCAACAGGCACGCCGCGTTCTGGACAGACTTGTTGGATTTGAATTGTCTCCGATCTTATGGAGAAAAGTAAGGCCATCTTTATCTGCAGGTCGAGTGCAAAGTGTTGCTGTGAGATTAATTGTAGAGCGCGAGCGTGAGGTTCAGAATTTTAAAGCAACATCAGCATATCGTGTTGTCGCTGTCTTTAATATAGGTAATGCAACAGTAAAGGCAGAGCTTGATAAACGTTTTAATTCGAAAGAAGAAGCCGAGAAATTTTTGCAGAAATGCAGGAGCGCGGATTTTTCAATTTATAATCTTGAAACAAAACCGGCAAGGCGTTCACCCGCTGCTCCGTTTACAACTTCCACTTTGCAACAGGAGGCCTCACGTAAACTGGGATTCTCGGTTGCGCAGACAATGGTGGTTGCTCAAAGATTGTACGAAAGCGGAAAGATCACTTACATGCGTACCGACTCTGTGAATTTATCTGAAACAGCATTGGGTCAGGCAAGACAGGAGATCACAAAAAACTATGGCCCGAAGTATCATCATCAGCGCGTATATAAAACAAAATCAAAAGGCGCACAGGAGGCTCACGAAGCAATTCGCCCTACTTACCTTGAGGTTCAGTCCATAGACGCGGAACGCAATGAACAAAGATTATACGATCTGATCTGGAAGCGAACAATTGCTTCGCAGATGAGTGACGCTGAACTTGAAAAGACAACAGCGACCATTGCAATTTCAACAACCAATGAAAAATTCATAGCACAAGGTGAAGTGTTGAAGTTCGACGGTTTTCTGCGCGTGTATATGGAAAGTACCGATGAAGAAAGTGAAAGTACAGATGAGAACAGCAGCATACTTCCCCCAATGAAAATTGGAGAGAAAGCAAAGTATATTGAGATCAACGCCACTGAGCGTTATACACATCACCCGCCACGATATACTGAAGCGAGTCTTGTAAAGAAACTTGAAGAACTTGGTATCGGCCGACCTTCAACTTACGCGCCCACAATTTCTACTGTGCAGAAAAGAAATTATGTGGTGAAGGAAGAGCGTGAAGGCAAACCGAGAAATTATTCTGTTCTTACTTTGAATAAAGACGGAATTAAGAAAGAAGAAAAGACTGAAAATACAGGAGCTGAGAAAGGAAAATTATTTCCTACTGATATTGGAATGGTAGTGAATGATTTTCTGATGCAATATTTTCCGGATATCCTTGACTTTCATTTTACAGCGAAAGTTGAAGAAGAGTTTGACGAAATTGCGGAAGGAAAACTGGACTGGACACGCATGCTGAAAGATTTTTACAAACCTTTCCATAAAGAAGTTGAAAAAACTATCGAGACCAGCGAGCGTCAGAGTGGAGAAAGATTGTTAGGTGTAGATCCAAAAACAAAGAAAAATGTTCATGTGCGTATTGGACGTTTCGGACCAATGGTGCAATTGGGAGACAGCAGCGAAGAAGAAAAACCGAAATACGCGGGTTTGAGAAAAGATCAGCGACTTGAGACGATCACGCTCGAAGAAGCGTTGGAACTTTTCAGGTTGCCAATGGATCTTGGTAAATATAAAGGAGAAGATGTCATTGTAAATGCAGGGAGATTTGGTCCGTATGTAAAATTCGGCGAACAATTCATTTCTATTCCGAAAGGAGAAGAGCCGCTTGAAGTTACAATGGAGAGAGCCGCTGAATTGATAGAACAGAAGCTGGCTGCTGACGCGCCGATTGCAACTTATAATGGTAAGCCGGTCACAAAAGGAAAAGGACGATTTGGCCCTTTTATTAAGTGGAACGATATGTTCATCAACGTACCGCGCAGATTTAATTTTGATGCGCTGAGCAATTCGGATATTAAAGAACTCATCGACGCGAAAGTTGCAAAAGAAGCGAACAGGTATATACAAAACTGGCCGGAAGAGAAAATTTCAATTGAGAACGCGCGTTGGGGACCAATTTTAAAATTCGGTAAGAAAATTCTGCGCGTACCTAAAAACAGCAAGGATCAGAAATATTCAGTTGAAGAATTGGCTGAAGTGCCATTGGAAGATGTGAAGCAATGGATAGTAAACGAAATACCTAACGCATTCGGTAAAAAGAAAGCAGCGAAAAAAGCGACTGCGAAAGGTGTGGAAGGCAAAGTGGCGAAAAAAGTTTCTGTAAAAAAAGCCGCTTCTAAAAAAATGCCGGTTAAGAGAGCCGCTGCGAAAAAGATCGCCAAGAAATCCGCAAAAAAAGTTGTAAGAAGGTAATAGTAAGAATTTAGAAAAATAAAAAATCCGCCTTAAAGCGGATTTTTTTTTTGCATTAAATACTCAACCTAAATGCAGTTGAAAAAATTATTTCATTTTTATTATTTTCCTGAAAAATACTCTGTCGTTCGCAGTGTATTTAATAAAGTAAATTCCCTCGCTCAAGTTTTGTCCGCTAAGATCAAAATCGTGAAGATATTTTCCGGGCGTTTGAGCGGGTTTTGAAACAGAATTTAATTTTCGTCCTGCTGCATCAAAAAGTTCTAGAACAACATTCGTCTTTTGCTGAACAAAATATGTTACCTGAACTGACTCGTTAAAAGGATTTGGAAAAATCTGCAACTGGGAATTTTCAGCGCTTTCAGAAATGCCGGTTGTTACAGGATAAATATCTATTGAGTATGACTGAGGACTAAAAGGCACTGCATTTTCCACTGAGTCTATACTCCATGTTCCTGTAAACGTGAAATTCATAGTAACCGGAGAAGTAATTGAATTGCTCGCCTGGAAACGCAGTTTCGCGATCATTCCAAATCCGTCACGACTGGTTTGATCGTTCCTGGAAATTGCACCATAAACAGTTCCACCCGGTTCATCAATAAATCCAATTTTAATCGCATCTGAACCCGGTGTTCCCAACCATGAAGATGGATAAAGAAAATTCACAGTGCCTGACTCTGCATATAAAGGTGAATTATAAGTAAAATCAAATGCCCAACCGTAAAGATTGTTTACAGGAAGAGCAGAATCACCGGCGTGAATTTCAATTTCAATTGTATCACCAGCATAATAAATTGGTGAAGAGGAAGAGAAAAATAATGGCGGATTCACCTGGCGAGGATCAACATCAGGAACAGGTAACGGAGCAAGATTGTGAATGCTGGAGTAATTAAGACTTATCGCTAGCGTATCATCGTCATTAATTATTCCATCACCGTTACAATCCGCATGCTTGATATCACTTCCCCACGATTGATAAGTAACTCCCCAGTCAGCAGTTGGATTTGGTTGCCACGCGTTGCTTACAATTGTTCGTGCAGTACCCGTTGTTCCGTAAAATAATCCAACAGGCAGAAGATCATAATTTGAAACCCAATAATCATTGTCAGCGTCTCCGGGCCATACACAGGCAAAGTCAACAATCAGTGTTGAAGTATCAGTTGCAGAAATACATCCAAGAGAATTGTACGCAACTGCATTATATAATCCATCCTGTAAAGCATTGTAATTAGAACC
>CBIHPU010000058.1:0-11365 GCA_966211935.1 uncultured bacterium
TCTTAACCAGATCCCGGAATATAAAGCTGCCGAATCTGAATTAAATAAAGTAAGCGCTGACTGGCAGAAAGAGATTGACGCGAAGTACGCGGAGATTGACAAATTGTACAAGGCCTACCAGGCTGAGAAGATCTTCTTGACTGAAGAAATGATGAAGAAACGCGAGAACGAAATCGTGAACCGCGAACGTGAAGTAAAAGATTTGCAGAAGCAGCGCTTTGGAGTGGATGGCGAGTTATTCAAGAAGAGAATGGAGTTGATTAAACCCATTCAGGATAAAGTTTACGGTGGTGTAAAATCACTTGCTGAAAAGAAAGGGCTGCATGTTATTTTCGATAAAAGCAGCGACCTGACCATGCTTTATACCAGCCCTAGATACGATTTCAGTGATGACGTACTGAGTTTGCTGGGCTACAACAAAAAATAAATTTCGTTAATAGCCTGTCTCAGATCAGTCCTTAAGTAATAGGAAACAAGGTTGTTCGGGGAATTTGCCTATTTTTGGCACGAATTTTAGGGACATTAAATAACACAATACACAAATGAAGAAAATAATTGTACGAGTACTGACACTTTGTTTTTTAACGTTAGGTACCACACTGAACGCGCAGAAAATTGGTCACGTGGATCTTGATTCTCTGATCACCCTTATGCCTGAATTTAAGACGGCAAAAGAAAAGAGTGAAGCTAAATTGAAGTCCCTTGAAACTTTCCTTCTGAATCTGAAAAATGAATTTGAGCAGAAGTATCAGATATATACAGAAAAGGCTGCAACAATGAGTGAGATGGAAAGAAAAGATATGGAAGAGCAGTTATCAGCAATGCAGCAACGGATTCAATCACGTCAGGCGGAAGCGCAGACCGATTACCAGAACTACAGCAATAACATGATGAAGCCCATCTATGACAAGGCAAAAAAAGCAATTGAAGCAGTAGCTAAGGCAAATAACTACAAGTATATTTTAGATACATCTGTCGGTAATGTTTTGTACAGCGAGCCTGCAGACGACGTTTTGCAACTGGTGAAAAAGCAAATGGACAGCATGCCTCTGGCAAAACTTCCTGATGGTGGAACAACAGACTCTGGTACACAGGGTGGTGGAGGAGTGAAACCAGCGGGCGGTGGAACCGGCGGCCAGGTAAAGCCAAAGACCGGAGGAAAATAAAATTAGCTGAGATTTTTTACGACCCGTTTCATTATTGAAACGGGTTTTTTGTTGTTTGATGTTTTACATCGCTTATAAAAAATAAGAAACCCCGCGCTGCTGCCAGGCGGGGTTCAATTAATTTCAGAGTTATTATTATTCCGCTACAACTTCAAAGTTTACTGTAGCAGTAACTTCTTTGTATAAGCGGATCTTTGCCGTGTAAGTTCCAAGTGTTTTAATACTGTCGCTTGTAAGTTCTACGTTCTTGCGCTCAACATCATAACCGGCATTTTTCAATGCTTCAGCTACCTGGATATTGCTTACGCTTCCGAAGATTTTTCCACTTTCACCGGCCTTAGCGCCGATTTTCAGAGTAACTCCGTTCAGCTTTTCCGCGTTGGCGGTTGCTTCGTTACGAAGTTTCTCTTCTTTGAAAGAACGCTGCTTTAAAGTTTCAGTCTGAACTTTTTTGTTGCTTTCAGTTGCAAGCACTGCTATACCGCGCGGAATTAAAAAATTTCGTCCGTATCCTGCTTTAACTTTTACGATGTCGTACTTGTATCCAAGTCCTTTTACATCCTGATTTAATATCACTTCCATTGTAATGTTTTCCTTTAAATTATTTCAAAAGGTCTGCAACGTATGGCAGGATAGCCAGGTGGCGTGCACGTTTAACTGCTAGTCCTACTTTGCGCTGGTACTTTAATGATGTACCTGTTAAGCGGCGGGGAAGGATCTTGCCCTGCTCATTGATAAACTTCAGAAGAAAATCTGCGTCTTTGTAATCAATGTATTTAATGCCCAGCTTTTTGAAGCGGCAATATTTCTTTTTCTTTACCTCTACTGCGGGAGGATTCAGATATCTGATTTGTGATGATGCCTGTGCCATTTTAAATTCTTTTTTTATTGTGTTTTCCTTTCAGCTGTTATGCTCCTGCTTTTTCTTTTTTAGGAGCGGATTTTTCTCCTTTTAGCTTGTTGCGCTTCCTCTCGTTGTAAGCGATAGAATGCTTGTCAAGTCTTAAAGTAAGAAAACGCAAAACGCGCTCATCACGTTTGTAAGCAATTTCCAGTTCAGCAACCGTGTTACCTTCAGCGGTAAATTCCACTAAATAGTAAAAACCGGTGCTTTTTTTCTGAATAGGGTAAGCTAGCTTTTTCAGGCCCCAGCTCTCCTCATGCACAATCTTTGCCCCCGTATCGGTGAGCAATTTCTTGAATTTTTTGGCCGCTTCCTTTGCCTGATCTTCAGACAAAACGGGAGTTAAAATGAAAACGGTCTCGTATTGATTCATATTTATTTGTTTTAGTCGCCGCAGCTTCTGCCTTAGCGAGGTTTTAAAAGGGAGGCAAAGATAGATAATTTTTACTCACATCAAGCGTTTTTTGACATGAAGAGAAGTAGAAAAAAGCATTTTAACCCTTAAAAAGTTAAAATTCTGGCCTTATTTCCGGAGCCTTTGTCTCACGGCCTCAAAAAGTACGATCCCCGTGGCCACAGAAACATTTAAGGAAGAGATTTTCCCCTCCATCGGGATCTTTACCTGTATGTCTGAACGTTTTATGTACTCGGGAGAAATACCTGTATCCTCTGCTCCCATTATTATTGCTGTTGGAACATTAAAGTTGGCGGAATAAATAAGATTTTCAGTTTTTTCGTGGCAGGATATCAACTGTAATCCGGATTCTTTCAGAAATTCAATTGTTGCTTTTAGATTCCTCTCGCGGCAAACCGGAATCCTGTGTAAAGCGCCCGCAGAAGTTTTTATTGCGTCTGCATTTACCTGAGCCGATCCTTGTTCCGGTACAATTATCATGTCTACTCCCGCGCATTCGGCGCTTCTCGCTATCGCTCCGAAATTTCTTACGTCAGTCACTTTATCCAGGATCAGCACCAACGGTATTTTGCCCGCTTCAAAAACATTTCCAAGTAAATCTTCCGCTCTGTAATAAACTATTTGGGATATGATAGCTACAACTCCCTGGTGATTTTTATTACCGCTCAACCGGTTCAATTTTTCAGGAGGAACAATAACATATGGAATGTCTTTGCCCTGAAGCTCTTTTCTTAATTCATGAAATAGCTGGTTGTTCAATCCTTTCTGAATGAAGATCCGCTCAATTTCTTTTCCCGCGCGTATCGCTTCAATTACCGCGCGTGTTCCGAATATGTATTCGTTGTTATTCAACTCCAAATTGTTTTAGATGGTGAACGGCATGCTTATGCAGAAGGTGTATCCATTCACTGTAATTGAATTCACCGAAAAATGGATTCAGAATTTTTGCATCAGGATTTATCTTCCAATAATTAAAAAAAGAATCAAGTTCAGCTTGTAATTCTGACCTGGCTTCTTCCATGTTTTTATTACGGAGTGGCGCCGCGGACTCACTCATCAAAACATTTTTCGTTCCCGGCCTGAATTCTTTTTCGCTCAGCGCAAACGAGCGAACCTTTTCAAGATGTTCCGGAGCAGTTTGCAGTTTATCTTTTACTCTTCCCCATCCAACAGCGATTGAGTCGGTCATGTGCTCTATCATTCCCTGCGCCGAAAGAACTCCCCACGCTCCTTTTCTGTCCGCGGGAATTTTCTCCAGCAGCTCAAGATATTTTTCTTTCAAAAATGTTTCTTTAGCCATACTGCTAAATTAAAATACTTTCTGTAGTTCCAGTCTAAAATAAAAAAGGGCTTCATTTCTGAAACCCTTTTACTGATTAAAATTCGTTCTTAAAGTCTTTTGGTTGCTTCAATGGTGAACGAGATCTCTACCTCTTCAGCGTCTCCAACCTTGAAATCAGTTCCTGTAATTACCGTGTTTCCTTCGAAACCTATAACTTCAATACTGATTTTCTCAACTTCACCTTTATCATTTTTAACCACCTCACCTTTTTCATCCCGCTTATCGAATACCTTTGTTGTATTACCAACATATTTGAAGCGAACATTTACATCTTTGGTGACATCTTTTATTGTAAGTTTTCCTTTGGCAATAAATCCGTTTTGATTTTCCATCAAAGTATCTTTTACAATTTCAGCAGCCTCAAACTTAATTTTCGGGAAAGTATCAGCCGAGAAGAAGTCAGAGCCTTTCAGGTGCGCGTCACGCTTCACATTTTGGGTGTTGATAGACGCAACATCAAGCTGAACAAAGATTTTTGCTCCTGTTTCATTCTGCAGATTCACATATCCGCTATCAATTGACATAGCTCCTCTTGTAGCTGTTATTGTGTGCAGAATGCTGAACGTAACAGAACTGTGAGCGGCGTCAATTTTATATGATCCGGTAAGACTGTCCATTGAAGGAACAGCAACCGCTGTAGTTTCGGTTGTTGTCACTTCAGTTGTTTTTGTACCATCTGTTGTAACTTTTACAGCAATGTAAGGCGCGATTACAAGTGATACGATAGACATCAACTTGATAAGAATATTCATTGAAGGTCCGGATGTATCCTTGAACGGATCTCCAACCGTGTCACCGGTCACTGAAGCTTTATGCGGCTCAGATTTCTTGAAGAATTTTTCTCCGTTGATTATGACACCTTTTTCGAAAGATTTTTTAGCGTTATCCCAGGCGCCGCCTGCGTTATTTTGGAAAATTCCCATAAGAACTCCGCTTACAGTTACTCCTGCAAGTAATCCACCCAGCATTTCAGCGGATGAAGTATCTTCAAATACATTGCGGAAACCAAAACCAACAAGCACGGGTACGAGAAGTGCAATTGCACCCGGCGCAATCATTTCACGGATTGAAGCTTTGGTTGAGATAGCCACGCATTTTTCGTATTCAGGTTTTGCCTTGTATTCCATTATTCCTGGAATCTCGCGGAATTGACGGCGAACTTCATTCACCATATCCATTGCCGCGCGACCTACCGCCGCAATTGCAAGGGCGGAGAAAATAAAGGGAATCATTGCGCCCACAAATAACATTCCGAGAACCGGAGCCTTGAAAATATCAATGCTGTCGATCTGCGCAACACCAACAAACGCCGCGAAAAGAGCGAGTGAAGTTAAAGCGGCAGACGCAATAGCAAATCCTTTTCCTGTAGCCGCTGTTGTGTTACCAACCGCGTCAAGATTATCCGTACGCTCACGCACTTCGGGAGGAAGCTGGCTCATTTCAGCAATTCCGCCTGCGTTATCCGCTATTGGACCGAATGCGTCAATTGCCAACTGCATTGCTGTAGTTGCCATCATGCCGGCTGCAGCAATTGCTACTCCATATAATCCCGCAAGAAAATAAGAAACCATAATTCCGGCAGCTAACACAAGAATCGGAATAACTGTAGACTCCATTCCGATTGAAAGACCACCAATAATATTTGTCGCGTGTCCCGTTGCTGATTTTTGAATGATTGAATTAACCGGACGTTTACCCATTGCTGTGTAGTATTCGGTCACCATACTCATTATTGCTCCAACAATTAATCCTACCGCTATAGAATAGAAAACTTTCATGTCTGAAAATTCGTAACCGCGGATAGTCATTTTATCCGGCAGCATATAATCCACTATAAAATATGAAGCGATTACTGTAAGGATAATGGAAGACCAGTTACCCATATTCAACGCAGCTTGTACGGATGATGTTTCATTTTTGATTCTCACAAACCATGTTCCCACGATTGAGAATACAAGTCCTACACCTGCAATTATCATTGGAAGAAGAACAGGTCCAAAACCATTGAAGCCATCAGCATGTGTGCCGTTTATTTTCTCCATTAAAGTTTCCTGTCCAAGCACCATTGTTGCAAGAATAGTTGCTACATAAGAACCGAAAAGATCTGCTCCCATTCCTGCAACGTCTCCAACGTTATCACCAACGTTATCTGCAATTGTAGCTGGGTTTCTTACGTCATCTTCAGGAATACCAGCTTCAACTTTTCCAACAAGGTCAGCTCCTACGTCAGCGGCTTTTGTATAAATACCACCGCCTACACGTGCAAACAACGCGATGGATTCAGCACCAAGAGAAAATCCTGTGAGAACTTCAATTGTTCTCTTCATTTCATCGCTGTCAATGTTCATTACTCCGAACATTTTCAGAAATACTATGAAAAGTCCGCCAAGTCCAAGTACAGCAAGACCTGCAACTCCGAGTCCCATTACGGATCCGCCGGTGAAGGACACCCGCAACGCTTTTGCAAGGCTGGAACGGGCCGCCTGAGTTGTTCTGACGTTAGCTTTTGTCGCTACTTTCATTCCAATATATCCTGCAGTTGCAGAAAATACCGCGCCGATGACAAAAGCAACAGCGATCATCCAGTGCGAATGAATTTTAATTCCGTTTACTTCATGAATTGTTCCGCTCCACGCCAGTAAAACTGAAGCGATAATAACGAAGAAGCTCAGCATTCTCCACTCAGCTTTCAAAAATGCCATAGCACCTTTGGCTATGTGGCCCGCCAATTCCTGCATGTTTGCATCACCAGCATCCTGCTTGCTGATCCAGGCAGATTTTACTGCCATTACCAAAAGCCCAAGCAATCCAAGGGCCGGCACCAAATAAATTAGATAATCTGTCATAACTTAACGGTCTAATTATTAATAAGTTAATTCCATTTTTTCAAACGGGCTGCAAACATACTTAATTTAACACGATTTTCAAAACCTTAGATTTTAATCAAGGCGACCTTAAATTGTATTTTTGCGTGAAGAAAAGAATATGGCTAACATTTTTGAATTCAAGGGATTTAAGCCGGTGATCCACACCAGTTCCTTCATTCATCCGAATGCAACGGTGACCGGGAATGTGATAATTGGAAAAGACGTATATATTGGTCCCGGCGCGGCAATCAGGGGAGATTGGGGAAAGATAATTATTGAAGATGGCTGCAATGTGCAGGAAAATTGCACTATTCATATGTTTCCCGGAACAACAGTAATATTAAAAGAAGGCGCTCACATTGGTCATGGTGCAATTGTGCATGGTGCAAGCATAGGCAGAAATTCTTTGGTTGGAATGAATGCTGTGCTGATGGATAATGTTGAGATAGGAGATGAGTGCATAATTGGATCTCTTGCATTTGTTCCTGCAGATATGAAAATTCCGGCGCGTAAAATTGTTGTGGGAAATCCTGCAAAAATAATAAAGGATGTAAGTGACGAGATGATTGCCTGGAAAACGGAAGGTACAAAACTCTATCAGCAGTTACCTGCAGATTGTTATGAATCTCTCAAACCCTGCGAGCCATTACGTGAAATACCGAAAGATCGTCCGGAGCAGATCATTAATTATAAAACCTGGAAAGAAACACGTAAATAAAAATTATTATGAAAAAGTTGCTTCCTGTATTACTCTGTTTTTTCGTTTTCACGGAAATGAACGCGCAAAAAAGAAATGAAATTCCAACTGTGGATACCACTGAAAAAAAGTGGGAAATGAAACAATATTTTATGGTGTTTCTTAAAAGCGGACCCAACAGGACACAGGATTCTGTAACCGCGGCGCAGATACAGGCGGGGCACATGAAACATATGGACGATATGTACAAAGCAGGAAAGCTTGATATAGCAGGCCCATTCGCTGATAAAGGAAATATCAGGGGAATATGTGTTTACAATGTTGCTACTTTGGAGGAAGTTCAAAAACTGGTTGAGCTGGACCCCGCTGTAAAAGCGGGGAGACTGATTGCCGAGATACATCCGTGGTGGGCGGCAAAAACTTCAACGCTGAGATAATTTTTCAGTAATCAAATTCAGGGCAAGCGGCAACTCTTGTGGTTGCCGGACGTTCACTATCAGTACCCATAACAGGTGAAAATCCAAACATCACTTCAGTTGTGTTTGGATAATATTGTCTGAGCCTGTTAGTCATATATTCATATCCGAAAGCCAGCATTATATTGCTTTTTACCCGAACCTGCAGCATGGCTGCGAAAGAATTATTGATCCTGTATGTAAGCCCGAGGCCAATTCTTTTTTTATAGTAAACAACACAATTCAGATCAACAATTGGAATTTGGGTAACGGCGCCCTGAATTTTTATTGCGGGAGTATACACAAAATCATTTGTGGGCGAATGAAAACGCATCCCGTAAATTAAAACAGGCTGAGCTATAAGTTTTGAATTTTGGCCAAGATCTTTTGATCCCTGTGAAATTTTGTTCTTGTAAAGATTACGGATTGAAACATCAAAGAACATTTTTTTTGAATACAATCTCCACCCCGGCACAAAATCAGGATACAAATAGATTACAGGATTAACATTGTTGAAGGCGGGATCGTTGGGAGTATATAGTCCTGAACTTATAGCAGCGCTTCTGGCGCCGGCAAATAATCCAAAACCCATTTTCCACGCACGTGAAAGTTTGAAATGGATGGCATAATACAAATGCGCCTGTTTAAATGTCAGCATGCCAATCTTGTCCTGCTCAATATATCCACCAACAGAATGCACTGCTTTGTAATTGTAATTTTTTCTCCAGGAATACATTGCGCTTAAAAACGTTTCTACAGGCGCGTTCTCAAAGCCTATCCATTGGTTGCGTCGACCTACCAGCACTTCCATTCCCAGGTGTGTTCCTCCATAGGCGGGATTCATGCCAATGTTGTTCAAAGTAAATTGAGCATACTGCGGTAACTGTTGCGACACAACTGAAAATGAAACAAAAAAAGATATGCAAATCAGCAATAATTGTATACTCTTATTCATGTTTATCTTAGCAGCGTAATACTTCCATTCTTAATTTGTTTCCCGAAATATTTATCAGAGAATTCGATGATGTAATAATAAGTGCCATCAGGAACCGGTGCGCCCAGAAATTTTCCATCCCAGCTGACAAAGTCGCTTTTTGCTTCAAATACTTTTTGGCCCCACCAGTTGTAAACCAGAACAAGGTACTCGCTGTAAAGCTGTGACCCATGAATTATCCAATCCTCATTTATGTTGTAAATGTTCGGCGAAAAATTATTAGACACAAAAATAGGACAAACTTCGGCCGGTATATGAACGGATAATATTGTGTCATTTTCCAGGGAATCGGAAATTGTCGCCTGATAAATTCCTGAATCCAAACCGGATAAATATGTTCCCTGCGCACCGTTGTTCCAGTTCACTGTAACGGGTCCTGTTCCGCCGGTTATGGTAAGTGTAACAGAACCTTTTTGACAAGATGCGGAGGTAGTTGCAACATTTATTGAATATGTTGAATCTGTTTGAGCGAATAGTCCCGCTAACACAAAAAATTCAAACACGACAAATAATATCAATTTCATTTACAAAAGTTTTTTTTCACTTCTTCAGAAATATTGCAACCTGCTTTTATTGCTATATCAAGCTCTTCACAGGCCCTGGCCAACTCGCCGCTCTTCAGGTAGATCAACGCAATTTCAATATACGGCTCCTTGTAAGTTTTATTCAATTCAATAGCTTTATTTAAATCCTTTAAGGCTTCGTCCGTTTTGCCGAGTAAATCGTTACAATATCCCCTGCTGAAATAAGCGAAAGCATAATCCTGCTTTAAGTGAATTGCCTTGTTCAGATCTTTAATAGCATCATCAAGATCTTCCTGCATCAGATAAGCAATGGCGCGATCGTAAAAATATTTCGCGTTATTGCTGTCGAGAGCAATTGCTTTATTAAAGGATTTAATCGCTCCTGAAAAATTTTCCGCTTTGGATTTGATAATGCCTTTCAAGAAATAGTATTCCGGATTTTTTTCGTTCAGTGACGCTGCCTTCTCAGCATCCCTTAGCGCATTATGCAGATCTCCCAGATAATAATGCGCCCTGGCACGTAAAAAATATATTGAATCGTTGCAGGCGATTTTTTCCTCTAGAACTTTGTTCAGAATATTAATAGTGCCTGAATAGTTCCTTGAGTTAATGCTATCTGACGCGTTTTTCCAAAGCGAGAGGTAATCATTTTGGCCTTTAACAAGGCCGGTTAAAAATAGTAAGGCTAATAAATGTTTCACCAATTTGTGTGGAAAGCGGGTAAAATTAGGCTAAAAATGCAAGTTTCTATGGGATTACCCATCTTTTTTAACCAACCTGAATTCAAGCTATGTGGCGTTTTTTTTTATATTTGATAGAATCAAGCACAGCGGATGAAAAAAAATTACCTAAGAACATTTTACACCTTTGTTGTATTAACTTTCGCTGCGCAGTATTTATACCCGCAGTGTCAGACAACAAACTGGACTAATCCTTCATTTGAAGGTTCCGCTGCGCCTCACGTCTTACCTGCGGGTTGGTCAAATTGCAACGGAACTACATCTGATACGCAACCTGGTTCATGGGGGATCACTACACCTCCTACAAACGGTAGTACATGGGCGGGCCTGGTGGCATCGGGTTCCTGGCTTGAAACCGCATCGCAAACTTTTAGTCCATGTCTTAACGCAGGACAGACTTATAGCTTTACCATTGATATTTTGAAGGTAGATGAAACTTCGGATGGAGGTGGTGATTGCGACGGACAAATTGAATTGTGGGGTGGAGATGGAAGCGGATCTGCCTGCGATATGGATGTGATGTTATGGCAAACTCCAAATCTTGTAACGAACGGACCTAACCAAAATAACTGGATCACTTACACGATTACTTTTACGCCTGCCCAAACTATCTGTCAATTGACCTTTAAAGCGATTCAGGGAAATTGCGCGAGCGGTTCCGGTGATTTTTATTGCGGCCTGGATAATATTTCTCCAATTCAACCAAATATTACAGTTACTCCTTCAGTTCTTCAGAACGTAAGTTGTTTTGGGGGAAATAACGGTTCTGTCACAGCTAACGTAACCGCCGGCGGGACCGCTCCTTTCACTTATACCTGGAATCCAGGCGCAATACCCGGACAAACTGCCAGCAATTTAACCGCAGGAACATATTCCGTAACAGTTGTGGATGGCGCCGGATGTTCCGTTACAAGTCCTATTACAGTAACTGAACCACCTCCGGTAACAATAACACTTACACCAACAGCTGCAAACTGCGGAGCGGGCGGAAGTATTACAACTTCTGTAAGCGGAGGAAGCGGGTCATTTACATATTCGTGGCTTCCTTCGGGTGGAAACGTGCAGAATCCAACAGGATTGGCACCAGGAAATTATTCTGTTACAGTTACTGAACCCGGTTGTTCGTATACTGCATCAACCACAGTAGGGAATAGTGGAGGCTCAATCGCGGCTTTTACGCAATCTCCCGATCAATGCTTTGCAGGACATTCCTTTAATTTTACAAACTCTGATACAACCACCGGAGCCACGTTCCAATGGT
>CBIHPU010000059.1:0-11295 GCA_966211935.1 uncultured bacterium
CTGGCATAAAAACATCGTACTGCTCGAATTCGATAACCAGTTGCAGGTACTCTCGCATATCAATGAACATCCCGCGCTTGCAATTTTCTTCTCCGCAATGATCCTACTGGCAGCGTCCATCAAATCCGCGCAGTTTCCATTTTCTTCGTGGCTGCCAAGAGCAATGGAAGGACCTACTCCGTCCAGCGCCATTTTTTACAGTTCACTTTCTGTTCACGCCGGGCTTCTGTTACTATTGCGTACGGATCAATTCTGGCAAAACATACCGGCGATCAAGATCGCGATAATTGCTGTAGGCACACTCACATTCCTTATCGCCGGAACTACGGCACGTGTTCAATCCTCCATCAAAGGTCAGATCGCGTATTCTTCAATCTCGCAGATCGGGTTAATGTTTATTGAAGCCGCATTTGGTTTTGACTGGCTCGTACTTATTCATTTTGCGGGCAACGCTTTTCTAAGGAGTTATCAGTTACTTATTTCTCCATCGGTAGTTACTTATCTAATCCGCGAACAGTTCTATACTTTTTCTCCCGTAAAAAAAATCGTAAATAACGGATTCATCAGGAAAATAAAAAATTCAATATTCATTTTGAGCGTTGAAGAATGGTTCATGGACGAATTTATGCATCATTCAATCTGGAACGCATTGAAGAACATTGGAAAAAGACTGCATTTCATCAGTGGAAAACTCGCATTTCTGATAATCGGAATTTTGCTGACTTCCGGAATGTATTTTATTTACAACCGCACAGGTTTGTCCTACAAAACACAACACTATGTTCCATTGATTCTGACAGCCGCGGGATTACTTTTTTCATTGCGTTCCTTTACGGAGAAGAAAAATGTTTACCTCGCGTTTTTTCTTGTAGTGTGCAACCACTTACTTGCAATAGTGAGCATAATGATCATAACACCCGTTGAAATAGTGCACGTGCTTTTATATTCAGGAGGAATTCTATTATCCGCGCTAATTGGAACGCTTTGCCTTAACAGGCTGAAAAAATTAGGAATATCCTTAAACCTGAACTGGTACCAGGGGCATTGTTACGAACATCCAAAAATAAATTTCGTATTCCTTCTCAGTTGCCTCGGACTTATCGGCTTCCCTATCACGACTGCGTTTCTAGGAATAGAATTATTCTACAGCTACATTCATACAGATCAGTTGGCATTGCTGATATTCATATCAATGGGACTTCTGGTCAATAGTCTTTCGTTGATACGAATGTATTCCAGGATATTTCTTGGTCCTCACATTAAAACATATCACGAGGTGGCAAGAAAATCATCTTAGATGTTCTTTAGCTGATCAGTATTTCTTTGTCCGGCTAAACGCGTCAGATCTGTTCCAAGGTCGATTGACAGATGTCTTCCTGCTTCCTCTTCCGCTTCTTCTTAAAGAGTTTCTTCTTCTTTCATCATTTTGCATGCGATCGCGTCTTACGCCGGAATGTCTTTGCAAGGCATCCAAACGCTCGCGGATAGAATGGCTGTGCTCCAATGCATCTAAATAATCAGGCTCTGCTTCGTCTACATATTCATTTATTTCATTCTCAACATCTGCATAACGTTTATCTCTGTTCACACGGCCCCGGAAATTTTCCTGCGCTCTCTTTCGGTTCCTCTCGTCTCTCCTCTGGCGATAACTTTTACCATAATGACGTTCCAGTTCTTCGGGATCAAGGTCGTCGAGCAGTATTTCGTAGTCGCGATCTGTATATAATGTATAAGAAGGTTCCGCTGATTCATAATAATCGTATGAAGTGCGACCCAACCTCACATTGGCCGCGTTCATTAACTGGGATCTATCTCTCATGCTACGTTTATTTTTTTGTATAACAATGGAAAACAATAAAAACGGATGCCAGCGAAAATTATTTGCAACAACATGATTAAGGAAAACAACCTGACAACAAAATAAACACAGCGGACAATTTTTCTCCCAGGGAATATTTTTTCCTCAATAAAAGACCATAAAACAACATATCGGTAAATTAACTTATATGAGTAACGTCATGTTATCATTTGAGCATCCGCTTTGTATCACCCGCGTCACAGGCTTATTTTCATAATGCAAAATGTCACATCGCAGTAAGAACATAATAATTCTCGTGCTTTCAATAGCTGTAGTGCTGCTTGGCGTAATCGTATTTAAATTAAGTTACGGCAGCTATTGCACACCGGTAATTAAAGACGCGGCACCTCCTTCAACACCAACTAAACCGTAATTCTGTTGTGGATTTTTTTGCGCCACGCATCTGACGGTTGTCAGTTTTCTTAACAGTTCCGCTCATTCGTTTCTGTTGGCACTGTTTTTACTTTTATCTCTAAAGGAAACAATTAATTCAAGGAAATATGAGCCTGTTATACAAAGACCCTATTAAAATTCCCACTGGCAAAGTAGAGCTGGAAGGAGACCTGATAATCCCGTATGAAGCGAAGGGATTGATCGTATTTTCACACGGAAGCGGAAGCAGCAGATTCAGTTCCAGGAACAATATGGTCGCGCTTAAACTAAGGCACAGAAACTTCGGCACACTGCTGTTTGATTTACTAACAGAAGAGGAAGACACAGTTTACGCAAACAGGTTTGACATTCCTTTACTCACAAACAGATTGGTAATAGTTACCGAATGGCTAATGAAACAGGAATTTATGCGCGGCATTCCAATAGCTTTTTTTGGAGCAAGTACAGGAGCAGCATCGGCATTACGCGCTGCAGCTGAGTTGGGAGATAAAATAAAAGCTGTTGTTTCACGCGGTGGAAGACCTGATCTCGCGGCTGATCGTCTGGCTGATGTTAAAGTACCTGTATTGCTTGTTGTAGGATCTCTCGATACTGACGTAATTCCATTAAATCAATTAGCGTTGCGAAAACTCGGTTCCAAAGAAAAAGAACTTGAAATCGTTCCGGGCGCGTCTCACCTTTTTGAAGAGCAGGGCAAACTTGAAAAAGTAGCAGACCTTGCCGGAGAATGGTATGAAACCTATGTTACTGATAAAGTAATAATGGACTAGGTTTTTCTAAATGAAATTTGAAAAAATATTATTTACCCGTAAATGCGGTTATAACCACACGCTATAAACTAAAACAGAACGCACATGGCAACTCCTGGATCTGACATCGATAACAAAAAGCAAGGCACGGAGGGCAAATCAGGTCCACCGGAATTTTCAAGATCACTGATTTATCTTCTGATCTTCGGTCTTGCATTACTTCTGTATTTTATGTTTGGAAGAAATCCTTCAATGCAGGAAACCACTTTCAAACAGTTCAAGGACGAAATGCTGACCAACAAGGAAGTCTCCAAGATAGCAGTCATTAATAAAGAGCGTGCAGAAATTTATCTTACAGAAGAAGCGCTGAAGAAAGAGAAATACAGCAAAGTGGGAAAGGGTTTGTTTGGAAACGTGAACTACGGACCGCACTACTATTTCTCCATCGGCACACCTGAAGTATTTGAAGAAAAACTGGCAGAAGCTCAGGCCGCGTTCTCTGAAAGTGAAAAAATTCCTGTTGTGTATGAAAGTGAAGGAAATATCTGGATGGCACTGCTTATCTGGTTGCTTCCAATTGGCGCCATGATCGCGCTGATGATCTTTATTTCAAGAAGGATCTCAACCGCTGCAGGAAAGACAGGAGGTTCATTTTTCGATTTCGGAAAATCGCGCGCGCAGGTTTATGAAAAAGGAAAATCAAATCCTGTTACATTTAAAGATATTGCAGGCTACGATGAAGCGAAAACAGAGATCATGGAAATAGTTGAGTTTCTTCGTAAGCCGGAGCGATTTACACGACTGGGTGCTAAAATACCGAAAGGCGTTCTGCTTGTCGGTTCTCCAGGCACAGGAAAAACATTACTGGCAAAAGCTGTCGCGGGTGAAGCTGGTGTTCCCTTCTATTCATTATCAGGGTCGGAATTCGTGGAGATGTTTGTGGGTGTCGGCGCGAGTCGAGTGCGCGATCTTTTTAAAACAGCAAAACAAAAAGCTCCGAGTATCATTTTTATTGACGAGATAGATACCATAGGACGTATGCGCGGTAAATCCGTTTCACTCCAGGCCAATGATGAACGTGAAAGTACATTGAATCAGTTGCTGGCGGAGATGGATGGTTTTGACGCGAACACAGGTGTCATCATAATGGCCGCGACAAACCGCGCAGATGTGCTTGATCCAGCTCTTTTACGCCCGGGTCGATTTGACCGTCACATTCACCTTGATCTTCCGGATGTAAAAGAACGTGAAGCGATCTTTAATGTTCACATGAAGCGTCTGAAGATGGACAATTCAGTTGATGTAAAAACTCTTTCCGCTCAAACACCCGGGTTCTCAGGTGCAGATATTTCCAATGTTTGTAATGAAGCAGCTTTAATTGCGGCACGCATAAATAAAGATGCTGTGCAGATGGAAGATTTCTATTCCGCAATTGACCGGGTAATCGCTGGAATGGAAAAGAAAAATAAAATTATGACGCTTGATGAAAAACGGACTATAGCCTACCATGAAGCGGGTCACGCTATTGTTGGTTGGATGCTTAAAGATATGGATCCATTATTGAAAGTGTCAATTATTCCGAGGGGAAAATCGCTAGGCGCTGCCTGGTATCTTCCTGCAGAACGAAAAATCGTTACAAAGCGACAATACTTTGAAAGGTTATGCGCTACACTTGGGGGGCGAGTAGCGGAAGAAATAGTATTTGGCGAAATATCTTCAGGCGCGCTTGATGATCTCGAAAGAATAACCAAGCAGGCGTACATGATGGTTGCACAGCTTGGAATGAGTGAACAGGTGGGAAACCTGAGTTATTATGATTCAACAGGACAAATGGAATCCTCTTTCCAAAAACCGTATAGCGAAGAAATGGCAAGGCTGATTGACGAAGAAGTGCAGAAATTAGTTTCTGAGGCGCACAGGCGCACAAAAGAAATTCTGGAATCGAATCGCGAGAAACTGGATACACTTGCTAATCAACTTTTATCGAAAGAAGTGGTCTATAAAGAACAACTGGAATCTATTCTGGGAAAGAAAGCAGTGAGAGAACCAAGTGTTCCGCAGGAGGAAACTATAATGGCCTTTAAGGATGTGAAGCCAGATTAGAAAAATAGTTGCTTCTTAATTGTCTAACTTAAAATTATCCGCGTCCATTCCTACCGGAAATGCTTTGCGGAATTCGGTGAGGTAATTGTAATCCAGTTCCACTGTTTCAATTACATCTTCGTTCGCTGTTGTGCTGATGAGTTCACCGCGTGGATTAACAATTGCGCTGTCACCTGAATATGCATAATTATTTCCATCACTGCCAATTCGGTTTACGCCCATTACAAAGGCCTGATTTTCCATTGCGCGCGCGTTCAGCAAAGTTTTCCATGCAGCAGAACGAACTGCCGGCCAGTTGGCAACATAGATCATCGCGTCATAGGTGGCAGCAAAATTATTTTTTTTATCCCAGCTGTTCCTGCTGAAAACAGGAAATCGCAAATCATAGCAAACCTGCAGATTGATCTTCCATCCTTTTAATTCAACGATTACCCTATTTGTTCCTGCTGTGTAATGCTTGTCTTCACCAGCCATTCTGAAAAGATGCCTTTTGTTATAATAAGAATATGTTCCGTTTGGCATCACCCAGTAAAACCGATTATAAAATTTTTCAGCATCTTTCACTGCGATACTTCCACAAACAACGCGCTTCATTTCAGAAGCTTTCTTCTTCATCCATTTCAGTCCTTCTCCTTCGTGTTCTTCCGCAAGCTTCTCCGGATTCATTGTAAATCCGGTAGTAAACATTTCAGGCAGTATTATCAAATCAGAATTATCTTTTATTCCCTCAAGTTTTTTATCAAAGTGCCAGAGATTTGCAGCCCTGTCTTCCCAGGTCAGCGAAGTTTGGATAAGCGTAACTTTTAAATTGTCCATCACATTAATTTAGATTCTAAAGTAGTTTTTTGTTTTCGTATTCAGAAACATTCTATTTAAATAATGAAAAAGCTAATTACGCTAATTGTATTAGGGACATTTGCAATTCCATTAAATCTTGAAGCCACATAAAGGTTTCAACTTGCATTCAGAATACCGCGCAGAAATAAATAAAGTGACCGATTATATCTTACACAAAATCTCCGCCGCTTTTTCCAGTGTCTCATCTTTTTTAGCAAAGCAAAATCTTAAAACTTTATTATCGGTATGCTCGTGATAAAAAACGGAAAGAGGAATTGATGCGATTTTAAACTCTTTCGTAAGACGTACAGCGAAGTCAGTATCCTTCTCATCACTAATCCTATCATATTTCAAAAGCTGAAAATAAGTTCCTGTACTTGGTTCAAACGAAAACCTCGAACCTTTGATTAAGTGAATGAACAGATCACGCTTCTTTTTATAAAATTCTTTTACCTGCAGATAATTGTTTTTGTTCTTTAAAAATTCCGCCAGCGCGTATTGTACCGGTGTGTTACATGTAAAAACCAGGAACTGATGCACCTTTCTGAATTCACTCATCAGGTTTGCAGGCGCGGCAACATAACCGATTTTCCATCCTGTCGTGTGAACTGTTTTACCAAAAGAAGAAACGATAAAACTTCTTTCCGCTAATCCTTTATAGCGCGCGACACTCTGGTGTGGCTCATTTGTCAGACACATATGCTCATAAACTTCATCACTCAAAACAATAATATCAGAATTTGCAGTCAGCTTTTCAAGTTGCTGCAGATCTTTCTCTTTCATTACAGTTCCGCTCGGATTGTGCGGCGTATTAATGATGATCATTCTTGTTTTCCTGCTGATCACTTTTTTTACGGCATCCCAATCAACACTGTAATCCGGATACTTCAACTGAACGTAAACCGGTTTACCACCGTTCAATTCAATAGCCGGTACGTATGAATCATAAGCGGGTTCAATAATTATTACTTCATCGCCTTCACGAACAACAGCCGCAATAGCAGTATATAATCCTTGTGTAGCGCCGGCAGTCACCGTAATTTCAGTATCAGGATTATAATTTCCGCCATATGAATCTTTAAGGATTCCTGAAATGGTTTCGCGCAAAACGGGAACTCCCTGCATGGGTGCGTATTGGTTTAAACCCTCTTTCATATACTTAGTTACCAGATCAATTAATTCCGGTGAACAATTGAAATCAGGGAAACCCTGAGAAAGATTTATCGCTGAATGTTCTGCTGCAAGCTTACTCATCACCGTAAAAATGGTTGTCCCTACAGCTGGAAGTTTTGAAAGTATTAATCCGTTGAAAGAAGGCATAGAATATTTTTAGTTGGAAGATCGAATTCAGGGGTTTAACGAAGACGCCAAATTTAAAATTTCAGATCAACATTTCCCCCGAAAATCAACAGGATTTCTGCATGAAAGTGAAAAAAAACCGTTCATATCATTGGAAAAATAATAAATCAAAAGCCCGGAAGAAAAGATATATTTGCGTCCTGAAATTTTTCTTAAACCTATGAAAACAGTAGACAATTTCAATTTCGCGGGACATCGCGCCCTGATTCGTGTAGATTTCAACGTTCCGCTTAATGATAAATTTGAAGTAACCGATGACACTCGTATCCGTGCTGCGGTTCCAACAATTAAAAAGATCCTCGCTGATGGAGGTTCTGTTGTACTGATGTCGCACCTGGGCCGACCAAAAGAGGGGCCAACAGATAAATATTCTTTAAAACATCTGATCGCACCTCTTTCCAAAACTTTTGGTAAAGAAGTAAAATTCGCGAATGATTGTATTGGGGAAGAAGGATATAAGTTATCATCCACATTAAAATCGGGAGAAATTCTTTTATTGGAAAACCTGCGTTTTTATAAGGAAGAAGAAAAAGGAGATGAAAAGTTCGCGGAAAAATTATCGAAGCACGGTGATTTTTATGTGAACGACGCATTTGGCACTGCGCATCGCGCGCACGCTTCAACAACAATTGTCGCAAAATATTTTGATGATCTCCATAAATGTTTTGGTTACGTTATGGCAGGAGAAGTTCAGAGCATCAACAAAGTACTGAATGATACGGAGAAACCATTCACAGCAATTATCGGAGGAGCAAAAGTATCTGACAAGATCATGATCATTGAGCAACTGATGAATAAAGCGAACAATATTATTATTGGCGGAGGAATGGCGTTTACGTTTGTAAAAGCGATGGGAGGAAAAATAGGAAAGTCTTTGTGCGAAGATGACCGTCTTGACACAGCTAAGCAACTACTTGAAAAAGCGAAGCAAAAAGGAGTGAATCTTTACATACCAACCGACGCAATAATTGCGGATGATTTTAAAAACGACGCAAACAGAAAAGAGTGTAAAATAAATGAGATTCCTGACGGCTGGATGGGACTTGATATCGGAAAGGATTCGGAAAAGAAATATGCTGAAGTGATCAGAAACTCTAAAACGATTTTATGGAACGGTCCAATGGGCGTTTTTGAGATGAGCAATTTTGAACACGGAACAAAAGCGGTAGCGGAAGCAATTGTGGAAGCAACTGCAAAAGGATCCTATTCACTGATTGGTGGAGGAGATTCGGTTGCCGCTATTAATAAATATAAACTGGCAGATAAAGTTTCTTACGTTTCAACGGGTGGAGGAGCTTTGCTTGAATACATTGAGCAGGGAAGTTTGCCAGGGGTGAAAGCGATTGCGGAGTAGAACAAAAATCTAATACGCGCTGCAACAACGTGTGCAGGCCGGTAGCATGCCTCCGTGTTTTACGATAGTCTTTCTGAATTCAGAAATTATCGCCGAGTTCCAGATTTCCGTTAATGAATTATTGTACATGTTTCCCGCATTAACATTATAACATCGCGAATGCGCGGGAATAACATCGCCATTCGACTTGATCATTACACTGGTAAAAATATTATTGCAGGTTCTGCCTATTTTCTTTTCGGGAGTGAAATAGAATTCAGTCAACTGTTCTTTTGTATGGAGCTCCGGAGAAAAAGAAATTTTGTATGGGTAATTCTTATTGCGAAGATTTGAGATCTCCTGATAAAGCAATTCGATATTCAATTTCCCAAAATCTGCCTCACTCATGTTGGAAGCTGTTGTGGGATAAGTTGAATGAAAAAGCTTATTATGTTCCACCGCCATTTTATCTGTTACAAAGGTGTAATGCATAAAACCAATCTCCTCAATCTTCAGTGATGAAAAATAATTCGCGAAGGATTCCAGCACCCCAATGTTCCATTCATTTATAGAGCAAAAGATTTTTATTGTTGGTCTCTTCTTTTGTCGAAGTACAGCCTCTATTCCATTTATCGCCCACTCAAAGGAATGTTTGTTGCCGCGGATCGCATTATGCACTTCCTCAGGTCCATCAAGCGAGATACAAAGCTCCTTCAATCCGGCGTTACATATCTGCTCTGCAAGTTTTGGAAGTTTTGAAGCATTGGTGGTCATTGAGGTATAAATCTGTTTCTCTGCCGCGTACTGAATGCCTTCTATAAGGTGAGGATAAATTATTGGTTCTGTAAATGCAAAGCCAAGTTTTGCGGAAGGAAATGACCTGGCCATATCATCAACAACGCGCTTGAGAAGATCCAATGGCATGTTCATGGGTTGCGCGCCCATCATGTGATCGTAAAAATTACTTTCTCTGAAATCAGCGCCCACATCGCACATCTTGCAATGAAGGTTGCAGATATTGTTTACACCAAGAATAATAAATTCAGGGTGAAAAAATAATCTCTGAGGATAAAAAACTTTATTGATTTTTCTGAGAACGCGCTGAACGGGCATATTCAAATGTAAGAAAATAGAGTTGATTAAAACTCAAACTTATATCCAATGCCTTTTATGGTCTTAATATAATCTTCGCCCAGTTTCTCTCGTAATTTTCTTACATGAACATCAATTGTTCTGTCGCCAACAACAACTTCATCACCCCAAATCTGGTGCAGGATCACTTCGCGTGTAAAAACCTTTCCGGGCTTTGCGGCCAGCAACTCCAGTAATTTGAATTCCTTTTTCGGAAGATTAATCTCTTCTCCGTTCTTATAGACCATGAAGCGTTCTGAATCTATTTTAATTTCACCAAGGTCTATCTGATTTTCCTGATCTTTTTGTTCTGAAGTAACTCTCCGTAGTAATGCTTTGATGCGACTGCTAAGCACACGTGGTTTTATAGGTTTGGTGATATAGTCATCTGCGCCAACGTCAAATCCGGCAATCTGACTGTAATCTTCATTTCTCGCTGTAAGAAACGCGATCATGGTATCACGCAACTCAGGAATTTCTCTCAGTTCGCGGCAGGTTTCTATACCGTCCATTTCTGGCATCATCACATCGAGGATCACAAGGTGAGGATGAAATTTTTTTGCAATTTGAATCGCGTCTTTTCCGTTTGTAGCCACGCTTACATCAAATCCCTCCTTCCTCAGGTTATATCCCAGAAAATCCAGGATATCCTGTTCGTCATCCACTAAAAGTATTTTGTACGGCGATGCCATTGAATACAAAGTTAAATATTATTTGTCCACGGATACGACGAATATCACATCTTATTTAGCCACAGATTTCACAGATTGACACAGATAAAAATTAAGAACTGGCCACAGATAACGCAGATCAACACAGATAAAAATAATCTGTGTAAATCTGTAATATCTGTGGCTCCTTTCAGTGGCCGCGAATTGCGCAGATCAACGCAAATAAAAAAAAATCTGTGTAAATCTGTAATATCTGTGGCTCCTTTCAGTGGCGCGAATTACGCAGATCAACACAAATCAAAAAACAATCTGTGTAAATCTGTAATATCTTTGGCTTGTTTTTGTGGCCGCGAATAACGCAGATCATCGCAAATAAAAAACAGTCTGCGCAAATCCCAAAAATCTGCGGCTTCTTGTTGTTGTGGCCGCGAATAACGCGGAGCAACGTAAATAATAAAGAATCTGTGCAAATCCCAAAAATCTGTGGCTTCTTCTTGTGGCCACGAATAACGCGAAGCAACGCAAATAATAAAGAATCTGTGTAAATCCCAAAAATCTGTGGCTTCTTGTTGTAGCCGCGAATAACGCAGAGCAACGCAAATAAAAATCAATCTGCGTAAATCTGTAAAATCTGTGGCTGAATCTAAGGTTAATTTTAGCCACAGATAACGCAAATCGACACAGATAAAAAAATCTGCTCAAATCCCAAAAATCTGTGGCTGAATCTAAGGTTAATTTTGGCCACAGATAACGCAGACCGACACAGATAAAAGAATCTGAGAGATCGGTAGCTGCTTTTGTGGCCGCGAATAACGCGAAGCAACGCAAATAATAAAGAATCTGTGTAAATCCCAAAAATCT